>JAEWWF010000334.1 GCA_023396465.1 Pseudomonadota bacterium | reverse complement strand
CCCATGGCGTCTGGCTTGGCGCCGTGGTGTTCGACGGGGCCCGCTACTTCAACGGCGTCGCCCCCGACCTGCTGCTGCATTGCGAGCGGTCGGTGCGGTCGGCCCGCGTGCTCGGCATGCGTCCGATGCTGACCGGCGCCGAGATCGCCGAACTGGCGTGGGAGGGTATCCGCCGCTTCCCCCGCGATGCCGAGCTGTACATCTGCCCGCTGTTCTGGGGCGATCACGGCTTCATCATGCCCGACCCCGACGCTACCCGTTTCGCCCTGTCGGTCTATAGCTCGCCGTTGCCGCCGGCCACCGGCTTCACCGCCATGCTGTCGAGCTTCCGCCGTCCGGCCCGCGACATGGCGCCGACCGAGGCCAAGGCCAGTTGCCTCTATCCCAACACCGCCCGCGCCGTCGCCGAGGCCAAGGAGGCCGGGTACGACACGGCGGTGATGCTCGACCCGGCCGGCAACGTGGCGGAGTTCGCCTATACCAACCTGTTCTTCGCCAGGGGCGAGACGGTGGTCACGCCGCAGTGGAACGGCACCTTCCTCAACGGCCTGACCCGGCAGCGGGTGATCCAGCTGCTGCGCGACGACGGGGTGGAGGTGATCGAGCGCGCCGTCACCTGGCGCGACGTCCATGAGGCGGACGAGGTTTTCGCCACCGGCAATTACCAGAAACTGGGCTGGTGCCGCCGCATCGGGGATCGCGATCTGCGACAGGGCAGGTTTTACGAGCGGGCCCGGGCGCTGTACTGGGACTACGCCCGCCACCACGGCGCCCCCTGACCATCAGCCACATCCCGGGCCACCGGGGGCGCGGCGGGGTTCGCGACCAAACCGCGACCAAGCGCCCCTCGTGCCCTGGGGAAGGAACACAGTAAGAAATATGTGCAAGACCCGCCGTGGGTGCGCTAAGTGGCATTATAAGATTAATTATTAATATCATGGCTGGTCATGGACACTCTCTCGCTAAACGACATGACCACTGCGTTCGCGCGCCGCAGTGGCTTCGTGTACAAGCGTTTCGTGGTGCATGAGGCAAGCCGGGTAGGGGGAGAGGTTGGTGTCGCGCGTGGCAGGGTGGACGTGTTCACCCCGCGGCCGGGTCTCACGCTGGCTCTGACGGAACTGGAATCCTGCGCCTCGGTGAGCGGTGAGGCAGTCTATCCCGCCGGGCTGACCATGGCCGTCGCCTTGGATGGGACGCCGTGCCCGATCAATCACGGGGGGCAGCTCACCTTGGCTCCTGGCCCTAGCGCCACCCTCTGCTCCGATGCCTCTGTCGTCCATGCCGGGCAGGCGCACAGTGGTTTTCGCGGACGTGTGGCCTTGCTCCATGCGGCGCAGGAGTGGTTGCAGGAAGCCCGCTTGGCCGACCATTGCCCCGAGAGCGCCTCGCGCTTCCTGACCAACACCGTGTCGCCGGCTCTTCAGCAGGGGTTGGGGGACCTGTACGCCCATTTCCAGCCCCGGATCCCTACGGGATCTTTATGCGGAAAGCTTGGCCCTGGGCCTGATCGCCGAGGCCTTGACCGCATGTACCGGAGAGACCCGATGCGCATCGATGCGAGCCGCGACCTGGACGCGGTGTGGGAGGTGCGCCGGATCATGGAGCGTGATCCCTTGGGAGATCATACTTTAACCTCGTTGGCGCGAGCAGTGGCGGTCAGCTCGTCTTCGTTGAAGGCGAAATTTCCCATGGTGTTTGGAACCACCGTCGTGGCCTTTCTCCGGGATTTGCGGTTGGATATTGCCCGATCCGCCCTTCAGCATGGACGCTGGAGCATTGCCGAGGCGGCTTATGCCGTCGGCTACAACTATCCGTCCAACTTCTCCACCGCTTTCAAACGGAAGTTCGGTCACTCACCCCAGCAAACGGCATCGGGCAAGATGGCGTGCGGGATCACGCGGTGAGTGACCGGGCTGTGCGACCGGATACCCTCCGTTCCCGTGCCGTCATATGGTGGATGCAGGTCGCCGATGTGCGCCAGGCTGAATGGGCGGGCCTTTCAGCGATTCTGGATGCTGACGAGCGGGCGCGGGCGGATGCCTTCCATTTCGATGCCGACCGGCATGCTTATGTGGCCGCGTATGCTCTTGGCCGTCGCTTGCTCTCCCGCTACGGGGACGCTGCGCCCCGGTCGTGGCGGTTCGCCAAGGGGCCCCATGGAAAGCCCGAGGTGCTGATGCCGGGAGACGGCGTGCGCTTGCGCGTGAACCTATTCCATACACGAGGACTAGCGGCGGCGGCGGTCACGGCCGAGGATGATATCGGTCTTGATGTGGAAGGGCAGGATGGCCGAACCAGGGGACTGGAGGTGGCCCGTCACGTCTTCTCGGCCGAGGAAACAGCCTGTTTGGAGACCTGTGACCCGGTGGAAGCCGAGGGCATGTTTCTGACCTTGTGGACGTTGAAGGAAGCGTATGTGAAAGCCCTCGGCACAGGACTGTCCCATGGGCTAGAGCGTTTCACCGTCAGCGCCGATCCGCCCGGACTGCGGGCGGACACGACGACGTCAACGGATGGTGCGGCTTGGTGCTTCCATGGGTTTGATCCCCTGCCGGGGTACCGAATGGCGCTGGCCGTGCGGGCGGTTGGAAAGACGGTGACCGTAAGACGCCGCGCCGCCGCCGATTTGGTCGGCGCCGTAAACTCATAAAGCCGCTTGGTGTTTGACAGCATCAGTTGGAATGCCGCTCTACGCGGGGGCGCCCTCCGTCTCGACGAACGCGGCGGCTTGCCACAGGCTTTGATACAATCCCTGCCGCGCCAGCAGATCATGATGGGTGCCCCGCTCCACGATCTCCCCATTATCGACGACAAGAATGTGATCGGCGTGGGCGATACTGGACAAACGATGGGCGATCATCACCACCGTCTTGCCTTGGCGTAACCGAGCGAAGGCCCGCTGGAACGCCAGTTCCGTTTCGGTGTCCACCGAGGCCGTGCTTTCATCCAGCAACAGGATGGGGGCGTCTTTCAGTAGCGCGCGGGCGATGGACAGGCGCTGTTTTTGCCCGCCCGACAACCGTGACCCGCCTTCGCCAACCCGCGTGTCGTAGCCGTTCGGCATGGCGGAGATGAAGGCGTGGCACTGGGCGGCCTCGGCGGCTTTGCGCACCTCCGCGTCGGTGGCGTCGGGTCGGCCCAGGCGGATGTTGGCGGCGATGGTGTCATCGAACAGATGTACGTCCTGTAACACCATAGCGACGGATTGCATGACCTGTTCCGACCCCATCTCACGCAGATCCGTCCCGCCGATGCGGACCGAGCCGGCGGACGGGTCGTGGAAACGGGCGATCAAATGAACCAGTGTGCTTTTTCCGGCCCCGGAGGGGCCCACCACGGCGGTCACCGTTCCGGCGGGCAGGGAGGCGGTCACGGACTTTAGGTCGCAAACTCATAAATGGATTCCCAGTTGTGAGCGAATGTGCTTCAAGGTCTTTGAAGGAGACCTTGTATGTCGCAACGCCGCTACGAACTGACCGACTTTGAGTGGTCGATCATCGAACCGT
>JAEWWF010000216.1 GCA_023396465.1 Pseudomonadota bacterium | reverse complement strand
GCGCTGATCATTGCTGGAGGTTGGCTGATTCGCCATAACCCTTATGCAATAGTGGCCACTTCACAGTCATACTTTGGTAGTGGCAACGGGTTGACTGAACGACCGTCTCCTGTGCATCGCAGTTAGTGTCCGACTCAAAACTCCATGAAGTGTGCCCAGTACCTTGCGGGACGCCTGATGGTGAGGCGGATATGGGCGACGATCAGCCAGCCTCCGGCGCTGCTGGTTGAGGTTTCCCCGTCTTCGGCGAACCAGCGGCACCTTGCCAGCCAAGCGAATGGCTGTTCCAAGGCCCGCAGGCGACGGGCACCTTGAAGCTCTTGTGCTGGCCGACATTGAGGTGATCTTGCCACTCACCGGAAGCTGCTGCTAACGAGGGTTCTGCCGCCTGGGTTACGGGATGGCAGGCGGATCCATTCCAGTGGCTCAGAGACCTTCTCGTTTAGTTGCAGGCGCAGCCAACGCCTCAGGGGTCCTTTGTACGCACCGCGCCTACACCAGACTGCACCAGCGATCAGTCGTCGTTCCAGAGAGTTCCCGTTCTGCTTTGTGGAACGATTTGGGGAATGCGCGCCGTCTTAAACAAAAAATGTGAGCACTCTGAAAGACTTGGCGTGGCATCTTGGCGGATGGGGTGGGATTCGAACCCACGGTGGGGCGGTACCCCACGCCGGTTTTCAAGACCGGTGCCTTAAACCGCTCGGCCACCCATCCCCGCGGCGGGCCTTGCGGCGGAGGCCGAGCAGGCCGCATCAAGCGGTGAGGGGCGACGATAGCGTCAGCTTCATCCCCATGCAAGCCATGCCGCCGCGTGGGGTTGATGTTCGGCTGGTCTGAGCCGATCTTGGGTGGTAGACTGAACTGGTTCTAAGTCCCCTAGGAGGGCATCATGTACGTCGCGCCGAACCCCTATCCCAGCCAGGATGCCGTTGCTGGCGCGGCTGCCGCCGCCGCCGCCGCGTCGATGACCGCCACGGTGCAGAACCAGTTGCCGCTGTCGCCGCAGGAAGCCCAGCAGGATCAGGCGGTCAGCCCTGCATCCGAAGCCGCTCGTCAAGCGGCGGAAGAAGCGGAGCGCAACCGCCGCATGGTTCCCGCCGTGCAGGATGCCGATCGCGGCCATAGGGTCGATACCGTCGGCTGAGGTGGTTCCAGGTCTCCTCTGACCCCGACTCGTCGGGCCGGGTCTGCCCAAGGACGGCAGGCCCGGTTTTCGTGCGTCCACTCCCGGAAGAACAAGGATTCTCCCCGTGATCGTCGTCCACGGCCTGAAAACCTGCGACACCTGCCGCAAGGCGCTGAAGTGGCTGACGGAAGAAGGCATCGCCCACCGCTTCCACGACCTGCGCGCCGAGGGGCTGGCGGAGGCCGACCTGCGCCGCTGGATTGCTGCCGTGGGGCTGGAAACGATGCTTAACCGTCGTGGCACCACCTGGCGCGGCTTGTCGCAGCAACAGATGGCGATGGCGGAAAGCGTTGACGGTGCCGTGGCACTCGCCCTGGATCATCCCGCCATTCTCAAGCGCCCTATTTTCGACGGTCGTGGCGGGGTGATCGTGGGTTTCAAGGCCGAGCAACAGGCCGCCCTGAAAGCGGGTTGAGGCGGCGGCTATTCCGCCGCCGCCTCGGTTTCCCGATGGCCGAACTGCAACTCGGCAAGGCGGGCGTAGAGCGGGTTGGTCCGCAACAGCTCCGCATGGGGGCCGGTGGCCACCAGCCGGCCGTCGTCGATCACGGCGATGCGGTCGGCCGACACCACCGTCGCCAGCCGGTGGGCGATCACCAACGACGTGCGCCCGGCCATCAGCCGCTCCAGCGCCTGCTGCACCAGCCGCTCGCTTTCGGCGTCGAGGGCACTGGTGGCTTCGTCCAGCAGCAGGATGCTGGGGTCACGCAGCAGGGCGCGGGCGATGGCGATGCGCTGGCGCTGGCCGCCCGACAGGCGCACGCCCTTCTCGCCCAGGAAGGTGTGGAAGCCGTCCGGCAGCCGCTCGATGAACTCCAGCGCCTGGGCCGCTTCGGCGGCGGCGCGGACCTCGGCGTCGGTGGCATTCGGGCGGCCGTAGCGGATGTTCTCCAGTGCATCGGCGGAGAAGATTATCGGCTCCTGCGGCACAAGGCCGAGGCGGCCGCGCAGATCGGCGGGTGCGGCCTCGCGCACGTCCACCCCGTCCACCAGCACACTGCCGGCGTGGGGGTCGTAGAAGCGCAGGATCAGCTGCATGACGGTGGACTTGCCGGCCCCTGACGGACCCACCAGCGCCACCCGCTCCCCCGGCTCGACGGCGAGGGAGAAGCCGTGCAGGGCGGCGCGGTCGGGGCGGGAGGGGTAGTGGAAGGCGACGTCGCGCAGCTCCACCCGGCCCTGCGGCGGCAGCGGCAGGGGGCGCGGCGATGCCAGCACCGGCACCTGCGGCACCGTTTCCAGCAGTTCCACCAGCCGCTCGGTGGCGCCGGCGGCCCGTTGCAGGTCGCCCATCACTTCCGACACCGCCCCGGTGGCGCTGGCGACGATGACGGCATAGAACACGAAAGCGGTGAGTTCGCCGGCGGTGATGGCGCCGGTCAGCACATCGTGGCCGCCCGCCCACAGCACCACGCCGATGGCGCCGAACACCAGCATGATCACCACCGCCGTCAGCACCGCGCGGGCGCGGGTGCGGCGGATGGCGGTGTCGAAGGCGGCTTCGGTGGCGGTGCCGAACAGGCGGCGGTCCACCGGCTCGTGGGTGAAGGCCTGCACGGTGCGGATGCCGTAGAGCACTTCCTCGGCATAGGCGGAGACGTCGGAGATGCGGTCCTGGCTGGCCCGCGACAGGCGCCGCACCTTGCGGCCGAACACCATGATGGGCACCACCACCAGCGGCACCACCAGCACCACCAGCCCGGCCAGCTTGGCATTGGTGACGAACAGCATCACCAGGCCGCCGCTCAGGGTCAGCAGGTTGCGCAGGGCGACCGAGGCCGACGAGCCGATGACGGTCTGGATCAGGGTGGTGTCGGTGGTCAGCCGCGACAGGATCTCGCCGGTCTTGGTGACCTCGAAGAAGCCGGGGTTGAGGGTCAGCACGCGGTCGAACACGGCGGTGCGGATGTCGGCCACCACCCGTTCGCCCAGCCAGGTGACCAGGTAATAGCGCAGGAAGGTGCCGAAGGCGATCACCGCCACCACCCCCAGCAGCACCACCAGCGCCTGGTCGAGCAAGGCCGGGTCGCCGGCGCTCAGGCCGCGGTCGATGAGCAGCCGCAGGCCGACGCCGATGGAGAGGGTGGCGGCGGCGGTCAGCATCAGCGCCACCACGGCGCCCAGGATGTGCCAGCGGTAGGGCAGCGCGAAGGCCGCCGTGCGGCGCAGGACCTTCAGGTCGCGGGTCGCCGGACGGTCGGGCAGGGCGGGGGCGGGAGGCGGCACGGCGGCGTTACTCCGCCCGCGCCTTGGAGGCGATTTCGTAGATGTCGCGGGCGAGATCCGGGGCGGCCAGCACGCGATCCAATTCCTGCGTCATCAGTGCCTTGCGGGTGTCGTCCATGCGCCGCCAGCGCCCCAGAGGTTGCAGCAGGCGGGCGCCGATCAGCGGGTTGAGGGTGTTCAGCTCCAGCACCCGGTCGACCAGGAAAGCGTACCCCCGGCCGTCGGCGGCGTGGAAGCCGATCGGGTTGGAATTGGCGAAGGCACCGATCAGCGCCCGCACCCGGTTGGGGTTGCGCATGGAGAAGGCGGGGTGGGTCAGCAGGTCGCGCAGACGGTCGAGCACGTCGGGGCGCTGCGACAGGGCCTGGAGCGAGAACCACTTGTCCAGCACCAGCGGATCGTCCTTGAAGCGGTCGTGGAAGTGCTCCAGCGCCGCCACCCGCTGCGGTACCTCCAGGTCGTTGAGCGCCCGCAGGGCGGCCATGGCGTCGGTCATGTTGTCGGCGGTGCGGTACTGCTCCGCCGCCAGCTCGGCATTGGCCGGGTCGAGGCCGAGGTAGGCCAGCGCCGCGTTGGCCAGTGCCCGGTGGCCGGCGCCCTCGGCGGTGGGGGCGAAGGGGCCGGCGCCGGCGCGGTGGGTGTCGCGCAAGGAGCGGAACAGGTCCCCATGGGCGGCGGCGATGTCGCGGCGCAGGGCCTCGCGGACGGCATGGATGCCCTCGACGTCGATCACCGCCATCTGCTCGGTCAGATAGTCCTCGCTCGGCAGCGCCAGCACCTGGGCGCGGAAGGCGGGGTCGAGGCTGTCATCGGCGGCGCACTGGCCGAGGGCGGCGACGAATTCCGCCGTGTCGGGGGCGGTATTGCTGCCGTCGGCGCGGGCCGCCACGGCGGCCAGCAACAGGTCGGTGGCGTACTGCTGGCCGGCTTCCCAGCGGGCGAAGGTGTCGGGGTCGTGGGCCATCAGCAGCGCCCGGTCGGCGGCGCTGTGGGTGGTCTTCAGGCGGATCGGGGCGGTGAAGCCGCGGTTGA
>JAEWWF010000214.1 GCA_023396465.1 Pseudomonadota bacterium | reverse complement strand
CAACGATGTGCTGTCCGGCAATGCCGCCGCCAATATCCTGCGGGGCGGCGATGGCAACGACACCCTGCGCGGCGCGGCGGGTAACGATACCCTGGAAGGCGGTCTCGGCAACGACGTCTATGCCTATCATTTCGCCGATTCGGTGTGGGGCGATGACCGCATCGAGGATGCTGGCGGCACCGAGGATATCATCGACTTCACGCAGGCCTTGGCGTCGGGGCCGACCGGCCTGTACTGGGACGGTGCTGATCTGATGATCGACGCCGCCGACCGTGGCAGCATCCGCATCATCGGCGGCGAGAGCGCCATCGACGGCTTCCGGTTCTTTTCGTCCTCGCTCAGCACCACCGTCACCATCGCCGGCTCCATCGCCGATGACGTCATCATTGGCAATGCGGTCGACGACACCATTCTCGGCGCTCAAGGCGACGACGCGCTGTTCGGCAACGGCGGCGACGACGAGCTTGACGGCGGCGAGGGCAACGATTACCTGGCGGGCGGCTCCGGCAGCGATACCTATGTGTTCTCGGGTACCTTCGGGAACGATTTCATCCGCGATACCCTGGGCACCAACACGCTTCAGGTGGATTCTGGCACCCTCGCCGGTGTCAGCATCGACATGCAGAGCAGCGTGACGCTGGACTTCGGAAGTGCCGGCTCTGTGACCTTCAGCGGCGTCATGGCACAGTACGAAACCGCCACGACCTCCCACGTCATCACCCGTGGCACCGGCGCCCTGACCGGTACGGCGGCCGATGATTTCCTCATCGGCACCCATGGCAGTGAAACGCTCACCGGTTCCGGCGATGACATCCTGGCCGGCGGCGAGGGCAACGATACCTATCTGCTGACGGAAACCCTCACCGAGGCCGCCATCTTCGACGTCGGCGGCAGCGCCGACGTGCTGAACGCCGGTGCGCTGGTGCTGAACGGGGCGTTTCGGTCGGGCGATGTGGTCGAGTTCAGCTTCGCGACGACCGCCGCTCCGCTCGTTCCCCTGGTCGTTCGCGTCACCGGCGATATCGAAACGTTCAAGTCCACCGCCTTGGGGACGCTGTCGCTCAACACCACCGGCACCGGCACGTCCGCCAATGAGCTGGTCATCGGCGATAGTGGCGGGGACCTCTCGGGCGGTGCCGGCAATGACGTTTTGATGGGGAGCGTCAGTGCGGCCACCACTTTCCACGGCGGCCTCGGCAACGACACCCTGGTGGGCGGCGGGTCCGAAGACTATTTCGTCTATAAATCCACCGATGCCACCTGGGGCAACGACGTCATCCGTGATGCTGGCGGATCATACGATACCCTCGACTTCACCGAAGCGCTTGGACATGAGCCCGTCGGCGCCTTCATCTCCGGCTCCGATCTCGTCCTGACGATCACCGGACGCGGCACCATCACCGTGGAGAATCACGAAGGAACCGGCCGCATCGAGCAGGTGTCGGTGATGGATGATGGCGGCGTCACCAGAACCATTACCGTTCTCACCGAGGGAAATAATGCTTCCACGGTGCCGGGCACCTTGGAAGGCGCTAGCGGCAATATCTTTGCCGTCGGCACTTCTGGAGATGACCGTATCATCGGCGTGACGGGTTTCGACGCCCTGTTCGGCAACGAGGGCAACGACACCTTCGAGGGCAACGGCGGCGGCGACTTCATGGCCGGTGGGGCGGGGGATGATGTCTACGACTTCACGGGGATGCCCGACCCGATAGGCCATGCTGAAATCCTGGACACCCTGGGTGCCAACCAGATCATCGCCAGCAGCCCGTGGTTGGGCGATGCCGAGGCCAATACCGGCGGGGCGATTGTGCTGCGCTACAGCGATGACGACAGCATAACCGTCAATGGCAGTATCGCCACCTATACCAGCAGCCTCACCAACTACACCGTGTTCCTTGCCCGCGACAGCGGGACCACCACCGCCGCCGGCGGACGGGCGCTGACAGGCACCAGTGACTCCGATTTGCTCGTTGGCACCAGCGGCGGCGACTCCCTGGTCGGCGGCGCTTCCAACGACATCCTGGCGGGCGGCGGCGGCAACGACACGCTGGTGGGCGGGTATGGCGACAACACCCTGGTCGGCGGTGCCGGCGACGACGTCATCATCTACCGCCCCTACGACGAGCGGTACGGCGGCGAGGGCACCGATTTCCTCGGTCTGACAACGGTAGAAGGCGGCGCCAGCCAGTACATCGCCGACTATGATGCCGTGTTCGATCACGACTACAGCTTCGAGGGCTTCCATCTGGACGCCGATGCCGCCATGACGCTGATCGTCGGATGGGGCGCGTTCGACAGTCTGGTGGGCGCCAATGGTGAGCTTTACGTTCGCGGTGGCAGTGATGACTCCATCAGCGGCGGCGGCGACACCTGGACCTTCCAGACCACCAGCACCATCAACGGCATCACCTATAATCTCTTCCACAACGACTACAGCGCCGGCTCCCGTACCCTTTACGTTCAGGACGGCATCAATATCGACTCCCTTGGGGTTATCCCGGCCAATCTGTCGGTGGCCGTCGCCTCCGGGGCCTGGACCAACGCAGCCAACTGGACGGCGGCACCCGTGGCGACCGGGGCGGTTCAGATCGGCGCCCATGCCATCAGCTACAGCACCCTGACCCTTGCCGTCCACTCGCTGTCCATCGCCGAGAACGGCAGCCTGACCGTCGCCGGCGGCAGCCTCTCGGTCGAGGCACTGACCACCGCCGAGGAGAGCATGGGCGGTTCGGACGGGGAGGTCGTGATCGACGGCGGCACCCTGACGGTCACCGGCGCCTCGGAGGTGGCAGCCCTGACACTGTCCTCCGGCGCTCTGGTGCTCAACCACTCGATCGAGGTGTCCGACTTCACCTGGGATGGCGGCGCCATCACCGGCAGCGGAACGCTGCTGATCACCGGTGTCGGCGAGATCGAAGGCAGCGGGCTGTCGGTTGCGGAGGGTATGCGCGTCTCCAATACCGGCGTCCCGGCCAGCCTGACCGTGACCGAGGCCGCTCTCACCCTCGGCGGCAATCTGGAAGCCTACGACGGCAGCATCTCGGTGACGGACAGCGCCATCACCGCGGAGGCCCTCTTCGGCCCCGGCAATGATGGTGATGCCGGCACCTTGAGCGTGATGTCGACGTTCGGGAACTCGGCCACAATCAATGTCGGACGGTTGGCCACCGGCAACCTGACCGCCGGGGGCGAGGCCGGGGTTCTCTTCAACCTCGGGGCAGGCGAGTCGGACATCTACGAACTCACGGTCATCGACGACGTGGGGACGGTGACCTTCAATGTGCATGATCGCCTGGTGCTGGGCGAGGTGGAAACGGGCGGCGCCACCGTGTTCAACCTGGATCCGGGGGCGCGGCTGTCGCTGACGGACAGCTGGACCATGAGTTCCGTGTCGGGCGTGACCATAAACGGCGGCACGTTCGTCATCGGGGGGGCGGCAACGGCCACCTATTCCGGCGGCGGCACCATCACTCTTGGCAGTTCCACGACGGTGGTGCTCGACAACGCCACGACCTTCAACATCGACGACGTCGACGTGTTGCGCGATCTCGGTGTCCTCAGCCTTCAGGACATTGACATGCCGGCGGCCAGCACCCTGGCGGTCGACGCGGCCTCCGTGGCCGTCATCATGGGCAGCAAGACGGAGCTTTACATCCACGGCGACGCCAGCGGCGACACCCTCATTCTGTCCGATGGCGTGTCGTGGACGGCCGATGATGTCGATACCGGCGACGATTTCGTGCGCTACAGCATCGGCGGCGGCAAGTACGTCCAGGTCGACGAGAACATAACGGTCACCACCCCCTGATTCTCACTCCCCCGTCGCCTCGGCGGGGGAGTTCAGCAGCCCGGTGGGAAGGCGGCCGTAAGCGTCCTCCAGGCGGATGATGTCGTCCTCCCCCAGATAGGCGCCGGACTGCACCTCGATCAGGCGCAGCGGCAGGCGGCCGGGGTTGTGCAGGCGGTGGACGACGCCGGCCTTGATGTAGGTGCTTTCGTTCTCGCGCACGAGGAAGGTGTCGTCGCCGCGGGTGACCTCGGCGGTGCCTTCCACCACGATCCAGTGTTCGCTGCGGTGGTAGTGCAGTTGCAGGGAGATGCTCTCGCCCGCCTTCACCAGGATGTGCTTCACCTGGAAGCGCGGGCCGGTGTCGATGCTGTGGAACCAGCCCCACGGGCGGTAGACGCGGCTGTGGCTGCCGGCTTCCCGGCGGCCATCGGCGTGCAGGCGCTCGACCAGCGCCTTGACCTCCTGGTCGCGGCCGGCATCGGCGACCAGCACGGCATCATCGGTGGCGACCACCATCACGTTGGAGAGGCCGAGGGTGGCGACCAGCGGCTTGTCGCTGCGGACGTAGCTGTCGCGGCAGTCCACCGCCAGCACGTCGCCGACCAGGGTGTTGCCGTCGTCGTCGCGATCGCTGTGCGCGTGCAGCGCCGACCACGAGCCGATATCGGACCAACCGGCATCGAGGGTCACCACCACCGCGTCGTCCACCTGCTCCATCACGGCATAGTCGATGCTTTCGCCGGCGATGGCGGTGAAGGGCTCGGACGCCAGACGGACGAAATCCAGGTCGACGCGGGCTTGCGCCACCGCCGCCCGGCACAGCGCCAGCATGTCGGGACGCAGGCGCTCCAATTCCGCCAGATAGCGGCCGGCACGGAACAGGAAGATGCCGGCGTTCCAGGCGTGGCGGCCACCGGCGACGAAGCCTTCCGCGGTGGCGAGGTCGGGCTTTTCGGTGAAGCGGGCGACCCCGTGGACCCCTTCGCCCAGGGCCGCCCCCTGCTCGATGTAGCCGTAGCCGGTATGCGGTTGGGTGGCAGGCACGCCGAAGCAGACAAGATCGGCGTCGCAGGACGCCGCCCGCCCCACGGCGGCGGTGAAAGCGGCGTCATCGCGCACGGCATGGTCCGACGGCAGTACCAGAAGCCGCGCCCGTGGGTCTTGCGCCGCCATCATGAGGGCGGCGCAGGCCACCGCCGGGGCGGTGTTGCGGCCGACCGGCTCGATCACCAGGGCGGCCGGCGGCACCCCGATCTGGCGCAGTTGCTCGGCGATGAGGAAACGGTGGGCATCGCTGCACACCACCACCGGCGGCCCCAGCCGGGCGGCGCGGCGGGCGGTCTGTTGCAGCATGGTCTCGGACCCCGTCAGGGCGAGCAATTGCTTCGGATGCGCCGCGCGCGACAGTGGCCACAGCCGGGTGCCGCTGCCGCCGGACAGGATGACGGGCACGACGGGCGGCGCGGCGGCGGTGGGCGACATGGGGCGCATCCTCGGCTTGGCGGGTCGGGGAGCCCAGTCTAGGGCGCCCCGGCACCGCCGACCAAAGGTCCGATGGCGGCAGCTCGGACCCAAGGCGGCTTAGGCCGGAGGGTCACTCCGCCGCTGCCGCCGCCTTCTTGCGGCCGTTGCCGGCGGTGGCGCGGGGAGCGCTGGCCTCCAGCGTTTCCATCAGGGTTTCGCGCACCTGCTTCAGTTTGGTGTCGTGCTCGATCTTCATGCCGAACACGTCCTTCACATAGAACACGTCCACCACCCGCTCGCCGTAAGTGGTGACCTGGGCGGAGTGGATTTGCAGGCCGCAACGGGTCAGTGCCGCCGTCACGTCGTAGAGGAAGCCGGGGCGGTCGCGGCCGTTGACCTCGATCACCGTGTAGGTCTTCGACGCCGTGTTGTCGATCACCACCCGGGGGGGCACCTTGAACACCCGGGTGCGGCTGGGCAGGGAGGACGGCTTGGCTTCGAGTTCCTTTTCCAGCCAGATGCGGCCCTGCAAGGCCTTCTCGATGGTGTCGGCGAGGCGGGCCAGCTTCTCCGGCTGGCTCACCGGCTGGCCGTTGCCGTCCTGGATGGAAAAGGTGTCGAGCGCCATGCCGGTGGTCAGGGTCATGATCTTGGCATCGACGATGCCGACGCCCGACAGCGACATGGCGCCGGTCAGCTTGGAGAACAGGCCGGGGTGGTCGACGGCGTAGATGGTCACGTCGGTGACGCCGCGAATGGCGTCGATGCGGGCATCGACGGTCAGCAGGCGGCCATCGCGCTCAGCGGTGCGGATCAGGTCGGCGTGGTTCTGCTGCGCCACCGTGTCGAAGGTCAGCCAGTAGGACGGATAGCCGCGGGCGAGATGATCCTCGATCTCCGCCGCCGTCCAGCCGGCGCCGTCGAGGGCGCGGCGCAGGGCCTCCTTCTTGCGGGCGACGCGGGCATCGCGCGATCCCGCCGACAGACCGCCCGACAGGGCATCCTCGGTGCGGTAGAACAGTTCCCGCAGCAGGCTGCCCTTCCAGCCGTTCCACACCTGCGGCCCCACCGCCCGGATGTCGGCGCAGGTGAGCAGGGTGAGCAGCTTCAGGCGCTCCGGCGATTGCACCAGGGCGGCGAAGGACTTGATGGTTTCCGGGTCGTCGACGTCGCGCTTGAAGGCGGTGCGGCTCATGTCCAGGTGGTGCAGCACCAGCCAGGAGACGGTTTCCGTCTCCTCCGGCGTCAGGCCGAGGCGCGGGCACAGCTTGAGGGCGATACGGGCGCCGATCTCGGAATGGTCGCCGCCGCGCCCCTTGGCGATGTCGTGCAGCATCACCGCCACGTAAAGCGCCCGCCGCGACTGCACCTTCTGAATCAGTTGGGTGGACAGCGGCAACTCGTGCGCCAGCTTGCCCTGCTCGATGCGGTTGAGGATGCCGATGGCGCGGATGGTGTGCTCGTCGGTGGTGTAGACGTGGTACATGTCGTACTGCATCTGCGCCACGACGCGGGCGAAATCGGGGATGAAGGCGCCGAACACGCCGGCCTCGTTCATGCGCCGCAGGGTGTTCTCGGCATCCTTCGGGTGCGACAGCATCTCGACGAACAGCCGGTTGGCCTCCGCCTCGGTGCGCAGACCCTTGACCAGGGTGAGCGACTCGGTGATCAGCCGCAGGGTGTCGGGGTGGATGTCGAGCCCATGGCGCTGGGCGACGTGGAACACCGACAGCAGGCGCAGCGGCGTGCGCGTGAAGTCGTCGGCGTGGGCGACGGCGATGCGGCTGCCTTCCACCACGAAACCGTCCAGGTGCCGTTTGCGGAAGGCGGCCGGCATGCGCATCATCGGTTTGCGGCGGTTGCGCTCCTCCAACACGGCGCAGAAGATGCGGGTGAGGTCGCCGACGTCCTTGGCGATGAGGAAATAGTGCTTCATGAAGCGCTCGACGCCTTTCACGGCGCCGCGATCGGTGTAGCCCAGCTTCTCGGCCACCGCCGACTGCATGTCGAAGGTCAGGCGGTCCTCCGCCCGGCCGGTCAGGTAGTGCAGGGCACAGCGCACGCTCCACAGGAAGGCCTGGGCCTTGATGAAGCTGGCGGCGGCTTGTTCCGAGATCACCGCCATGTCGGTCAGTTGCCGCATGTCCGACACGCCGTATAGGTACTTGGCGATCCAGTACAGGGTGTGCAGGTCGCGCAGGCCGCCCTTGTCTTCCTTGACGTTGGGCTCCAGCACATAGCGGGAATCGCCCAGGCGGTCGTGACGCTGGTCGCGTTCGGCCAGCTTCTGCTCGACGAATTGCAGCCCGGTGCCAGCGACGATCTCGGTCTTGTAGCGGG
>JAEWWF010000177.1 GCA_023396465.1 Pseudomonadota bacterium | reverse complement strand
CGCATAAGCTACACAGGCTACAATGGGGTTTACGACATCTCCAGAATGGGCCTATTTCAGCTTCTTGATGCCAATATTCAGACATGTGACACAGGGGCCATTAGGTCTGACTACTATCATCTTCCGTTGACAAGAGTCACGTTGAAGGAATTTCGGGGCGTGGACGTACACCCTGCCGACACCAACGACGCCATAGAAATGAACGCAGGACATCTGGCTGAAAGACTAACGCAAAGCAGCTCGGGTTATGTGTTTGATGCCATCCAATATTCTTTGAGGGAAATTATCAGAAACATATACGAGCATAGCTCTGCATCCGAGTTCATCTTCGCGGCAAAGTATTTTCCTTCTAGTAAAATTGCAGAAATCTGCATTTCCGACAATGGGAGTGGAATCCATTCGTCTCTTACTCGGAACCCAAAGTTTAATCACCTTTCCCAAAGAGATTCTATCCAGTGGGCCTGCCTTCCCGGCGTCTCCGGCAATCCGCTTGCGTTTTCCGACGACCACAGCGGAAACCCGTGGAGAAACAGCGGCTACGGCCTGTATATGATGAGCCGCCTTTGCAGGAATGACGGAGATTTCCTAATCATGAGTGGAAATCTGACTCTTTACATGCAGAGCGAGAAGAATATTTTCCCGGTAAAATACAACCGCGGAACGACTGTAAGACTTCACCTAAATCTCGGAGATACCAGCGACTTGCGGGCAAAGCTTGCAGCGTATGCGCGGGACGGCAAAGCCACAGCGAGGGACATTGCCGGGGCCGAGCAAGTAGACGCATCTACCGCCTCTATGATGCTGAAGAGGGACTTTGACGTAAAAGTCCTAGCCAATGGCCGCTCGCAGGTACGAACACAGAGTTGAATAACGAAACAGCCCGGCCGAGTCTCCCCGGCCGGGCCTTGGTGCATTCATTCCCCGGCGCAGTGCAGGGGCGGGCGGGTTCGCTGCGGAGACTGGGGGAGTACCGAACTGCGACCGCCTGCCCTGCCCCGGCCGATCCTCGACGTCAGGAGGCCTTTTCGGCCTGCTTTTCGCGGGTCTTGTCCGGGTCGGTGACGATGCTGTAGCGGTGCGTCGCGCTGTCGATGGTCTGGCTGGTGATGCCGCGCCAGAAGTCCAGCGCCTGCTGCTTGCCGAACGGGCCATAGACCTCGAACTTGCGGCCGTCGGCGATCACTTCGAAGTCGGTGGAGCTGTACTCGCCGCCGACCACCCAGAACTGCTGGTCGGGCAGGTCGCCCTCGTTCTTCACCACATAGCGGACCATGGCGTTGTCGACGGTGCGGCCGGTGATGTCGCGCCAGAAGACGTGGGCCTCGCGCTCGGTGAAGGGGCCGTGCTTTTCCAGGGTGACCCCGGCGGCCGGCGTGGTGAAGCTGCTGTCGGCATATTCGCCGCCGATCACATAGTAGGTCTTGCTGGACATGGTGCCCCGGTCTCCTGTGGGTAGGCGGATTCGAGCCTCTGTATAAGGCTTTCCGGGCCTGGATAAAACCATGATCTTCGCGAAACCCACCCGCAAGGGCGGGGCGGCGGCGGGGTCAGCGGCGGGTGGTCGGCAGCTTCTCGCGGTTCCACTTGACCATGCCGCCGGCCACCACCTGCACCTTGTTCAGCCCCGCCCCCTTCAGCACCCGCGCGGCGGAGGCGGCGCGGCTGGCGGTGCGGCACATCACATAGACCGGTGTGTCGGCATAGGGCGCCAGCTGCGGCTTCAACTCGGCCATCCGGCGGTTGAGGTCCGACAGCGGCAGGTTGACCGCCCCCGGCACATGGCCCAGCGCATCGCGGAACTCATCGGGCTGGCGCACGTCCAGAACCAGGCAGTCCTCGCCGGCCTTCAGGCGCTGGCTGACCTCGCGCGGGCCGATGAAGCCGACGCCGGCCAGCAGGCGCGGGATCATCTTGATGCCGACGATGGTGAAGGCGCCGGCCAGGGCGGCGATCAGCAGCTCGCGCTGGTTGAACAGGCTGTCGAGGAAGGCGTCCACGGTGGCAGGGTTCCCGCTGGGTTCATGACGAAGCGGTCATAGAATGGGCGCTGCGGCCGGCGAGTCAATGACCGCCGCAACTCGGTGCTGGACACGGGCGCGGCGGCCGACTACATGACGCGCCATGTCCGACATGAACCCCGTCCACATCATCGGCGGCGGCCTTGCAGGGTCCGAGGCGGCATGGCAGCTGGCAAGCGCCGGCGTCCCCGTCATCCTGCACGAGATGCGCCCCCATCGCCCCACCGACGCCCACCAGACCGACCGGCTGGCGGAGCTGGTGTGCTCCAACTCCCTGCGCTCCGACGACCCGGATTACAACGCGGTCGGCCTGCTGCACTGGGAGATGCGGCGCGCCGGCTCGCTCATCCTGGCCTGCGCCGACAAGCACGCGGTGCCGGCCGGCGGGGCGCTGGCCGTCGACCGCGACGCCTTCGCCGAAGAAGTGCAGCAGCGCCTCTCCAGCCACCCGCTGGTCACCATCGAGCGCGGCGAGGTCGTCGGCCTGCCGCCGGAGGCGTGGGACAGCGTCATCATCGCCACCGGTCCGCTGACCAGCCCGCCGCTGGCCGAGGCCATCGGCCGGCTGACCGGCGAGGACAGCCTCGCCTTCTTCGATGCCATCGCGCCGATCGTCTACAAGGAGTCCATCGACTTCGGCAAGGCGTGGTTCCAGTCGCGCTACGACAAGGGCACGGGCACCGACTACATCAACTGCGCCATGAGCCGCGACGAGTACGAGGCCTTCATCGACGCCCTGCTGGCCGCCGAGAAGACCGAGTTCAAGGAGTGGGAGAAGGACACCCCCTACTTCGAGGGCTGCCTGCCCATCGAGGTGATGGCCGAGCGCGGCCGCCGCACCCTCACCTTCGGCCCCATGAAGCCGGTCGGCCTCTCCAACCCGAACACCCCGGGCGTGCGCCCCTATGCGGTGGTGCAACTGCGGCAGGACAATGCCCTCGGCACGCTCTACAATATCGTTGGCTTCCAGACCAAGCTGAAGTACGGCGAGCAGTCGCGCATCTTCCGCATGATCCCGGGGCTGGAGAATGCCGAGTTCGCGCGCCTGGGCGGCATCCACCGCAATACCTTCCTCAACAGCCCGCGCCTGCTGGACGAGCGCCAGCGCCTGAAGGCGGCACCGCGGCTGCGCTTCGCCGGCCAGATTTCCGGCTGCGAGGGCTATGTCGAAAGCGCCTCCATGGGGCTGGTGGCCGGCCGCTTCGCCGCCGCCGAGCGGCTGGGGCTCGACCAGCCGCTGCCGCCGCGCACCACCGCCATGGGCGCCCTGCTCGGCCACATCACCGGCGGAGCGGAGGCGGAGACCTTCCAGCCCATGAACGTCAACTTCGGCCTGTTCCCCGAACTGGGGCCGGAGGATCTGGAGCGCAACAGCCGCGGCCGCATCCCCAAGGGCCGCGAGCGCAAGCTGGGCTACAGCCGCCGCGCCATGCGCGACTTCGAGGCATGGCTGGCGGCCTCGCCGCTCGGCACCCCGGCGCCCTGAGGACCGACGGCAGACATGATGACGGGCGCCGCGGCCTAGCCGGGCGCCCGTTTCCCTCACACCCGAAAACCGCGCCTCAGCGAACGGCGGGCTTCAGGTAGAGCACGTTGTCGATAGTCTGGATCAGGGCCGGGTCGGTCGCCAGAGAGGCCTGCGCACCGGTCCGACTCCACCCGCCAACACTGATCACACCATGCAGGACGACGCTGAGGACGAGCACACAGGCCACGGCGGCCATGTGCTGACTGACGGTGGCTTTCCGGGGGTCCATGATCACCGCCTCCCTGCTGCTACGGGGGACATGTCGGCATGCGACGGGCAAACGCGGCCCAACAGGCCACGACGTTAAAGTAACTTCTCAACGCAACCCCGTCAACGCCTTGTTCTATATGCGAGAGACGTTTGCCGGAGGGTCGAGAAAGCGAGCCTGCGCCGCTTCTGTCGACAGTATGTATAACTCCCCTCCCCTCTCGCAAGCAACGAGTCGTGGCAGAGGTCAGAATCTCCCGGTGAAAGTGGCAACCGTCAAATGAAGGGGGCGGGTGTCGATGACCCTCATGTCGGGATGGAAAACGTTCCACTGCCGTCGCCGCAGCCGCCGCAGGTAGCCATCAGCCAGCACGGCCGGCAACAGCGCCGGCAGCGCCGCCCGCGACACCTGCCGACGCAACTGCCGGGCCGTCGCCAGCCGCGCCCTCGCCTCTTCGGCCAGACCTTCGGCGACCGCCGCCACGGCGGCATGGGGCACGCCGGCCACCACCACCTCCGGCCCCTGGCCGTGAGCGGCGAGATCGGCACGGGGGAAATAGACGCGATTCTGCGCCGCGTGGAAAGCAGCGGCCCGCAGCAGACCGGTCAGTGCCCAGGCCGTGCCCACCGCCTCCGCCGCCGAGGCCGCCGCATCGGTCGACGATCCGCGTCCGAGCAAAACGCCGACCGCCAACCGCTGCACGGCGCCGCCGGTGGCGGCGGCATACTCGATCACCGCTGCCCGGTCCTCCGGCGGATCGTCGCTCATGTCCTGCTCCCGGCCATGCAACACCGCCTCGAAGTCCTCCTGCCGCAGATCATGGCGGCGGATGGCGTCGGTCAGCGCCGCCGCCAGCGGATGACCGGGCGGCGGCGGCGCGCCCTCATAGACCGTCGCCAGCGTGTCGCGCCACCATTGCAGGCGCATGAAGCCGATCATCGGCTCGTGGACCTTCTCTCGGATGGCCGCCACCTCGGCGTTAAAGGCATAGAGGGCGAACAAATCCTCCCGCCGGTCGGGCGTCGCGAACAGCGCGGTGGTGAAACGATCGCGGTCGTGGCGGCGGACATCCTCCCCCAGCGGGGACAACGGCGGGGTACGGTTGGCACGGACGGAATCGGCCATGAAATTGCCTTGCAGACGACAGGGTTGTTTGCCGGACGGGCGGCGCCTGTGTCATATATGACCTTCCATCTCGCAGGGAAAGCCGCCACGCATGCCGGTGACCGACACCGCCAGCCCAGCCTGGACCCCGCCGCGCTCCGGCAAGGGCATGACGGACGAGAACTTTCCCGTCGCCGGCCGCCTTCTGGCACCCCACCACCGGCCGGTGGTGGCGGCCTATTACCGCTTTGCCCGCACCGCCGACGACATCGCCGACGACCCCGCCCTGCCCGCCGTCCGCAAGCTTGCCCTGCTCGACCGCCTTGAGGCGGTCTTGACCGGCGCGGCGCCTGCCGCGCTCGCCCCGCCGGCGGCGGCTTTGCGCCCTTTGTTGGTGGAGGCGGCCGTTCCGCTGACCACCGCCTCCGACCTGCTGGTCGCCTTCCGCGCCGATGCGGTGAACACCGCGTGCCGCACCTGGGATGACCTGATGGCCTACTGCCGCCACAGCGCCGCGCCGGTCGGGCGTTTCCTCCTGCGCCTGCACGGCGCTCCAGCCGCCGCCGAGGCACCCTCGGACGCCTTATGCGCGGCCTTGCAGGTGCTCAATCACCTTCAGGACCTCCGCGCCGACTGGACCGGCCTTGGCCGTCTCTATCTGCCCCTGGACGGCAGGGCGGAGCCCGCCGACCTCGGCCGCGTGCCGACACCCGAGCATTTGCGAGGCCCCATCCTGGCGGCACTGGAGCGAACCGAGGAGCTGTTTGCCCAGGCGGCCCCTCTGCCCCGGCTGGCCGGAGATCGCCGGCTCGCCATGCAATCCGCCATGGTGCTGCATCTGGCCCGGCGGCTGGCGGGCCGGCTGAGAGCGGCGGCGCCGCATACGGCGGGCATCAAGGCCAGCCGCCGGGATTGGCTGGTGGCGGCGATGATGGGCATGGCCGTCGGCGTGGGGATGCGGCCATGACCGCGCCCCCTGGCCCCACCGCCGACCGCAAGGCTCTGGCGCGCGGCGTCGCCCGCGCCGGGTCGTCCTTCTACTGGACCATGCGCCTGCTGCCGCGCCCCCAGCGGGAAGCCATGTTCGCCCTCTACGCCTATTGCCGGGAGTTGGACGACATTGCCGACGGTCCGGCGCCGCTGGCCGAGAAGCGCGGCCGGTTGGCGGCATGGCGGCGCGAGTTGGACGCCCTGTATGCCGGCATGCCGGCCACCCCGGTCAGCCTCGCCCTGCTTGGCCCCATCCGCCGCTGCAAGCTGCCGCGCGAGGAGTTCGAGGAGGTCATCGCCGGCATGGAGATGGACGCCAACGGCGTCATGCTCGCCCCTCTTCTGCCCGACCTTCGCCTTTACTGCCGCCGCGTGGCCGGGGCGGTGGGAGTGCTGACCCTGGGCATCATGGGCGACCGCAGCCGGTCCGCCGGATGTCTGGCGCTGGCGCTGGGGGAGGCCATGCAGTTGACCAACATCCTGCGCGATCTACGCGAGGACGCCACCCTTGGCCGCCTTTACCTGCCACGGGAAACGCTGGCGGAGGCCGGCATCGTCGCCGCCAGCCCCAACGAGGTTCTGGCGCATGACGCCCTGCCGTGGGTCTGCGACATCGTTGCCGCCATGGCCGCCGCCCGCTTCGAGGAGGCCGGCCTGATGCTGAACGAGGTCGACCGCGCCGCCGCCGCCCCGGCGATGGTGATGATGGACGTCTACAGCCGCCTCCTCGATCGCCTGCGCCGACGCGGCTGGGAGGATCTGGACCGGCGCCCGTCCCTCGGCAAGTTGGAACTGCTGTCCATCGCCCTGCGGCACAAGGTGTTCGGCGCCGCATGACGCCGCCGCCGCACCGCCCGCCCGTGCCCCGGCTGCATGTCATCGGCGCCGGCATGGCCGGCCTTGCCTGCGCGGTGGAGGCGGTACGGCGGGGGCTTGCCGTCACGGTTCACGAGGCCGCGCCGGCAGCCGGAGGACGCTGCCGGTCGTTCGACGATCCGCTGCTGGACCGCCGGCTCGACAACGGTTCCCACCTCATGCTCGCCGCCAACACCGCCACCCGGGCGCTGCTGGACCTGACCGGCGGCTGGGCGGCGGTGACCGAGGTGACGCCGGCCTGTTTCACCTTTCACGATCTGCGTCATGACCACGGCTGGACCCTGCGCCCCGGGGCCGGCCCGGTGCCATGGTGGCTGGCACGGGCGGATCGCCGGGTTCCGGGTATCGGTGCCCTCGCCCACCTGCGCGACCTGCTGCGGCTGGCCCTGGCCGGACGGGGGGCGACGGTGGCGGACGCCCTCGCCGGGCCGCTGCTGACGCCCCTGTGGCAGCCGGTGGCGGAGGCGGTGCTCAATACCGCTTCGGCCGAGGCATCGGCCCGCGCCTTGTGGACGGTGGCGCGCGACACTCTCGGCCGGGGGGAAGCCGCCTGCCGGCCTTGGCTCTTCCCTCACGGGCTGGATGCCGCCCTGGTGGCTCCCTGCGTCGATTGGCTGCGCCGACACGGGGCCGAGGTGCGGCTGACGGCTCCGGTGCGGCAGGTTCTGGTGACCGAGGGGCGGGCGAGCGGATTGCTCGACCGCTCCGGCCACACGGAAGCCCTGGCGCCGGGCGACATGGTAGTTGTGGCGGCGCCACCGGCGGCGGTGCGACGGCTGCTCCCCGGCCTGACGGTGCCGGACCTGCCGAGCCGGACCATCGTCAACGCCCACTTCAGGTTGCCGGTGCCGCTGACACTGCCGACGCCCGGCTTTGTCGGGTTGATCGGCGGTACCGCGCATTGGCTGTTCAGCCGCGATGACGTGCTGTCGGTGACGGTCAGCGCCGCCGACACCCTGGCCGAACACGATGATGCCACCATCGCGTCCATCCTATGGGCGGATGCCCGCCGGTTGCCGGCGCTGCGTCCGCTTGCCGGCAACCTGCCGCCGCCCAGCCGCGTTGTGCGCGAGCGGCGGGCCACCCTCGCCCATACCCCGGACGCCGAAGCTCTCCGCCCTGGACCGGTGACGCCATTGCGCGGGGTGCTTTTGGCCGGGGACTGGACGGCGACCGGCTATCCGTGCACGGTGGAAGGCGCCGTGCGCTCCGGTGTGCGGGCCGCCGCTCTGGCCGCCAGCACTGCACACGGAGGAAGCGAAGCTGCCCCGAAATTTTCGCCGCACTGACCTTGCATCGGCCAGTGCGAGCGGATTATCTAAACGCCCTGTTTAGATTGTTTCCAAAACCCATAATTGCGAGGTTGGTAATGGCTTTCGAACTGCCCCCGCTGCCGTATGCGAAGGACGCCCTGGCTCCGCACATGTCGGCCCAGACCCTGGAGTTCCACCACGGCAAGCACCACAACACCTACGTCACCAACCTGAACAATCTGGTGAAGGACACCCCGCTGGCCACCAAGTCGCTGGAAGAGGTGATCCATGACGCCTGGTCGTCCAAGAACATGGGCGTGTTCAACAACGCCGCCCAGGTGTGGAACCACACCTTCTTCTGGAACTGCATGAAGCCGAACGGCGGCGGCGAGCCGACCGGCAAGGTGGCCGAACTGATCGAGCGCGATCTCGGCGGCTATGCGGCCTTCAAGGAGAAGTTCTCCGACGCCGCCAAGACCCAGTTCGGCTCTGGCTGGGCGTGGCTGGTGCTGAAGGACGGCAAGCTCGACCTCATGAAGACTCCGAATGCCGAGAACCCGATGGTTCACGGCGCCGCCGCCCTGCTCACCATCGACGTGTGGGAGCACGCCTACTACCTGGACTTCCAGAACCGTCGTCCGGATTTCGTCACGACGTTCCTCGACCGCCTGGTCAACTGGGACTTCGTGAACGAGCAGCTGGAGAAGGCCGGCGCCTGAGCGCCGTCTTTCCACTGACGACTGAAAGGGCGGGGCCGGCTAGCTCCGCCCTTTTTCTTTGTCGGGTCAATGACGTTCGCTGTCGAGATGGGCCATCTGGGCCGGGGCATAGCGGTCACCCGCCGCCGCACCGGCCGGCACCGCCGCTTCGATGGCGGCGAGGTCGGCCTCCGACAGGAACAGATCGAGCGCCGCCAGGCTCTCCGCCAGACGATCCGGCCGCCGCGCCCCCACCAGCGGCACGATGTCGGGGCCGCGCGACAACACCCAGGCAATGGCCACCTGCGCCGGGGTCGCGCCCAGCCGTTCCGCCACGCCGCGTAGGGCCTCCACCAGGATCAGGTTGCGGTCCAGGTTTTCGCCCTGGAACCGGGGGCTGGCGGTCCGGAAGTCGGGCGTTCCGCCACTGGCCCGCTCCTTCGACCAGTGACCGCTGAGCAGACCGCGCGACAGCACGCCGTAAGCGGTCACGCCGATGCCAAGGTCACGGCAGGTCGGCAGGATGTCAGCCTCGATGCCGCGCGACAGCAGCGAATACTCGATCTGCACGTCAGCGATCGGATGGACCGCCTGTGCCCGTCGGATCGTTGCACTGCCCACCTCGGACAGGCCGATATGGCGGACATAGCCGGCCTGCACCAGCTCGGCGAGCGCCCCCATGGTGTCCTCGATGGGCACCGCCGGATCAAGGCGCGACGGCCGATAGATGTCCACATGGTCGGTGCCGAGACGCTTCAAGGTATAGGCCAGCGCCGTCTTCACCGCCTGCGGCCGGGCATCGTAGCCGATCCAGGCACCGGCGGGATCACGCTGGGCACCGAACTTGACGCTGATCCGCACGTCCTCACGCCGCCGCCCCTTCAGTGCCTCGGCGATGAGCATCTCGTTGTGGCCCATGCCATAGAAGTCGCCGGTATCGAGCAGGGTAATGCCCACCTCCAAGGCCGCGTGGATGGTGGCGATGGCCGCGCCGCGATCGGCGGGGCCGTAGAGATCGGACATGCCCATGCAACCAAGGCCAAGGGCGGAAACGACGGGGCCGTGGTCGCCAAGACTGCGGGCGGGAACGGGGATTCTGGCCATCAAAGCTCTCCTCGACGGGGATTTGTATGTCGAGGGGGATGATGGCGCGGCCTGCCTTGTGCGATAATCCGCCCACTCCCGCATACCCTGTTCGGATTTCCGCACAATGCGCCGCCCCGACCTGTCCGACCTCGATGCCTTCGCCGCCGTCGCGCATGCCCGCAATTTCCGGCGTGCCGCCGCCGAACGAGGGGTCTCCGCCTCCACTCTCAGCGCCGCCGTGCGCGACCTGGAAGAACGGCTCGGTGTCCGCCTGCTCAACCGCACCACGCGCAGCGTGACACCGACGGAGGCTGGCCACCGCCTGCTGACGCGCCTGCAACCGCTGCTTGGCGAGTTGACGGAGATTCTGGACGAGGTCAACGGTTTCCGCGACCGCCCCGCCGGGCGGCTGCGGCTCAATGTGCCGGTGGTGGCGGCGGACCTGCTGCTGGCCCCGGTGCTGCCGCGGTTTCTCGCCATCTATCCCGACATCACCCTGGAGATCGTGGCGGAGAACAGCTTCGTCGATGTTTTCGCCGCCGGCTTCGACGCCGGCGTCCGCTACGAGGAAAGCCTCGCGCAAGACATGATCGCCGTGCCGCTGATACCGAGCCAGCGCTATGTGCTCGCGGGCGCGCCTGCCTTGCTGACCCGCGAGGGGGTGCCACGACACCCGCGCGATCTGCTCGGCCGCCCTTGCATCCGCCATCGCTTCGCCAGCGGCACGGTGTTGCCGTGGGAGTTCGAGAAGGATGGCGAGACGGTGAAGATCACTCCCGAGGGCAGACTGGCCGCCAATACCGTCGCCCTGCAACGGGCGGCGGCGGAAGCCGGCCTCGGCTGGGTCTATACCTTCGAGGGGTTTCTCGCCCCCGCCATCACCACGGGATTGCTGGTGGAGGTGCTGCCCGAATGGAGTCTGTCCTTCAGCGGGCCTTACCTCTACTACCCCAGCCGCCGACATGTGCCGGCAGCGCTACGGGCCTTCGTGGATTTCGTGAAGAGCCGCCCGTGGGACGATACGGCAGCGGCTCAGACAGCGATGAGCGCCGCCGCCACCTTGCGCTCCTCGGCCAGCAACACATTGTAGGTGCGGCAGGCGGCGCCGGTGTCCATGGGGTCCATGGTGATACCGCCCCGCTGCTTCAGGGCGAGGCGGATGGCTGGCGGAATGGGCGCCATGAAGCGGCCGCAGCCGACCAGCAGGATATCCACCGCCGCCGCTTCGTCCAGCACCGCCTGCAAACTCTCGACCGTCATCGCACCGGCGCTGTCCACCGGCCACGGCACCACCTTGTGCGGAAACACGATGAGGTTGCCGTCGAAGTGCTCGTTGGTGATGCGGAAGCGGCCATCACCGTAGCGCTGGATAAGCTTGCGGTCGCCGGGGATCAGCGGGGTGATGTCCAACAAATCCTCCGAGGATCGCGGTGAGGAAGCGCCATGGCCGTCCTGTCTGATGCCGGCGGCCGGAAGAGCGATCAGCCTTTTGCGGTGCTCTCGCCCTCGGCGGCCTTCTCGGCGTCGGCGAACGGATCATCCTCGCCCCCCTCGCCCTCGCGCCGCACGCCGGTATACAGCAGCAGCGGCATGGCGACATAGATGGACGAGAACGTGCCGATGACGATACCCCACGTAAGACCGATGGCGAAGCCACGCAACACCGGACCGCCGAAAAACAGGATGGCGAGCACCGCGATCAGCGTCGTGCCGCTGGTCAGGATAGTGCGCGACAGCACCTGATTGAGCGAGATGTTGATGAGGTCGCCGAGGGTGGTGGTCTTGTAGCGCCGCAGGTTTTCGCGCACGCGGTCATAGTTCACCACCGTGTCGTTGATCGAATAACCGGCGATGGTCAGCAGGGCGGCCACCGTCGTCAGATCGAAGTCGATCTGGAACAGCGAATAGATGCCGAGGGTGACGATGACGTCATGGATGGTCGCCACCAGGGCGCCGACGCCAAACTGCCACTCGAAGCGGAACCAGATGTAGGCCGAGATGATGAGGATGGCGAGGCCGACCGCCAATGCGCCGTCGCGCACCAGCTCCTCGCCAACCTTGGGGCCCACCACCTCGGTGCGGCGATAGTCCACGTCGGCGTCCAGCGCCCCGCGCACGGCATTGAGGGCGACCATCTGGGCTTCCTCGTCGCCAGCCTGCTTGGGCACGCGGATCATGACGTCGTGGCCGGTATCGCCGATCCCGGTGATGGCGACATCGCCAAGGCCGAGGGCGTTGAGGCGCTGACGCATGTCCGACAGGTCTGCCTCCCGCTGGGTGCGGGCCTCGATCAGCAGGCCGCCGGAAAAGTCGATGCCGAAGTTGAGCCCCTGCACCGCCAGCGAGATCAGACAGACGACGACCAGCACACCGGCCAGCAGCATGCCGATCAGGCGCTTGCCGATGAAGTCGATGGTCGTCGTGTCGGGGAAGAAACGGATACCGCGGAACATGACGGACACCTTCAGATCGGCAGGGTCTTGGGACGGGTCCGGCGCAGCCAGGTGACCACGATCAGACGGTTCACCATGACGGCGGTGAACATGGAGGTCAGGATGCCGATCCCCAGGGTCACGGCGAAGCCCTTCACCGGGCCAGTGCCAAAGGAGAACAGCAGCGCCGCAGCCGCCAGGGTGGTGATATTGGAATCAATGATGGCGCTCAACGCTTGGCGATAGCCCGTCTCAATCGCGCTCTGAATGGTGCGGCCGCCCTTCATCTCCTCGCGGATGCGCTCGTAAATCAGCACATTGGCATCCACCGCCATGCCCAGCGTCAGCACGATGCCGGCGATGCCCGGCAGAGTCAGGGTCGCCCCCAGCGCCGACAGGGCGCCGAGCAGGATCACCAGATTGGTCAGCAGGGCGATGTTGGCGAACACCCCGAACAGACCGTAGGCCACCACCATGAACACCACCACCAGCACCAGACCGAGTATCGAGGCCATCGCCCCGGCCTCGATGGAATCCTGGCCGAGGCCGGGGCCGACCGTGCGTTCCTCCAGCACCGTAAGCGGTGCCGGCAGGGCACCGGCGCGCAGCAGCAACGCCAGATCCTGGGCTTCCTGAACGGTGAAGCTGCCAGTGATGATGCCAGAACCACCGACGATGGGTTCGTTGATGCGCGGCGCGCTGATGACCTTGTCGTCGAGCAAGATGGCGAGTTGACGGCCGGCGTTGGCGGTGGTCACGTTGCCGAACTGGCGGGCGCCGGCGGTATCGAAGCGGAAGGAAACAACCGGCTGACCGTTCTGGAAGTTCGGCTGAGCGTCGGTCAGGCGATCGCCGGACACTTCCACCTTGCGGCGCACCACGTAAGGCACCTGCTGCCCACCGGGGGCCGCCCCCTCGGCCGACTGCACCAACATGGAGCCGGGAGGCACGCGGCCGCGCATGGCGTCCTGCAAATCGGCCTCATGGTCGACCATGTGCAGCGTCAGCTTGGCGGTCTGGCCGATCAGTTCCTTGACGCGCTCGGGATCGTTAATGCCCGGCAGCTCGACGATGATGCGCTGGTCGCCCTGGCGCTGGATGGTCGGCTCGCGGGTGCCGGTCTCGTCAACGCGACGGCGGACAATCTCGATGGACTGGCTGACGGTGTTGATGCGCCGCTGCTGGATCGCCGCTTCGGTCAATCGCAGGCTGAACAGGCCCTCGGCCCCGGTTTCCATGACGAGGGACTCGGGATCGATACCCCGCAGCAACTCGTCGGCACGGGAGCGATCTTCCGCCTCGGCCACCCGCACCGTCACGGTGCCACCCTCGACGCCCAGGTCGCGATAGCGCACCCGGTTCTCGCGGAACGACGACCGGATGGTCTCCACCACGTTGGTCAGTTGCTCGGCGATGACCGCGTCTGTCTCCACCTCCAGCAGCAGGTAGGAGCCACCTTGCAGGTCAAGGCCGAGGTTGACCGGTTGCAGCCACCCCGGCAGGCCGGCGGTGACCGAACGCGGCAGGGCGGTCGGCAGGGCGAAGACGATGCCGGCCAGCACCACGGCGAGGATCAGGCCGATCTTCCACTTGGCGAAGTAGAGCATGGGGGAGGCTTGGGTCCGATAAGGCGATGCGGCACGGAATGTGGGGGCAGACGCCGGCGTCTGCCACCCTTGCAGATCACTTGCGGCCGGTCAGCAGGCCCTTCAGGCCACCGGCCTTGCCCTTGTCGGCCGGAGCGGCGGCGTCATTGGCCGGCGCATCGACGGCGTCGCCGTCGTCCTTGCCGCCGGACACCGGCTCGGTCTTGGCCAGCACGTTGGCGACCATATCGCGCAGCACCTTCACCTTGACGCCTTCGGCGATCTCCACCTGCAACTCGCCGTCCTGCACCTTGGTGACCTGACCGATGAGGCCGCCGTTGGTGACGATGCGGTCGCCGCGACGGATGTTGGCCAGAACCTCCTTGTGCTGCTTCATGCGCTTCTGCTGCGGCCGGATGAGCAGGAAGTAGAACACCACGAAGATCAGGATCAGCGGCAGGAAGGCCTCGAGCCCTCCCATGGCGCCACCGGGCGCGCCCTGAGCATAGGCGGGAGAAATGAACATCCGGAATAACTCCTAGGTCCAACGCGATTGCCGGGACTATAACGGGCCGGACGGCAGTTGCAAACGCAAACCGCCGAACGCCTTAGCGTTGCCCCACAAGACCGTCGAAGAAGGCCATGAACGACAACGATCTCCTGCCGGTTCTGACCCGCATTGCCGAGGCCCTGGAGCGGCTGGTGCCGCCACCGCCGCGAGCCCCCGACCTGACCGCCGCCGATGCCTTCGTCTGGCACGCCGACCGACAGTGGCTGGAGCCGGTGCCAAAGGTGAACCGGGTCGATCTCGCCCTGCTTCAGGGCGTCGAGCATCAGCGTGACACGCTGCTTGAGAACACCCGCCGCTTCGCCCGCGGCCTGCCGGCCAACAACGCCCTGCTGTGGGGCGCGCGGGGCACCGGCAAAAGCTCGTTGGTGAAGGCGGTGCATGCCGCCGTCAACGCCGAGGCGCCGGGGTCGCTGGCGCTGGTGGAAATCCATCGCGAGGACATCCCCACCCTGCCCGACCTGCTGCACCTGCTGCGCGACAGCGGCCGGCGCTGTGTGCTGTTCTGCGACGACCTGTCGTTCGACGGCGACGACACCAGCTACAAGTCGCTGAAGGCGGTGCTGGACGGCGGCGTCGAGGGGCGCCCGGAGACGGTGATCCTCTACGCCACTTCCAACCGCCGGCACATCCTGTCGCGCGACATGATCGAGAACGAGAAGTCGACTGCCATCCACGCCAGCGAGGCGGTGGAGGAAAAAGTGTCGCTGTCCGACCGTTTCGGCCTGTGGCTCGGCTTCCACAACCTGGATCAGGCGACCTTCCTGGCCATCGTGTCGGGCTATGTCGCCGCCTACGGCCTGGAGATCGCGCCCGAAGACCTGCGCGCCCGTGCCATCGAATGGTCGGTCACCCGCGGCAGCCGCTCCGGCCGTGTCGCGTGGCAATTCGTGCAGGATCTGGCCGGCGAGATGGGCAAGCCGCTGGGTTGAGTCCGGGCGGCATAAGCAGCGGCGCGCGGTCGCGCTTGCCGCCACCCCCCATGCAGCGAACCGGCCGGAGGGTTGCCCCTCCGGCCGGTTGCGGCTTTCGATCGGTCCGACCGCCGGAGCGATCAGCGGGTCAGGTCAAACGAGATGTCCGTCTTGCCCGGCACGTTGGTTTCCAGGTCCAGCTGATCCATGATCTTGTCGAGGATCGTCACCAGCACCCGCAGGCCGCCCTGGTAGCCGAAGGTCGGGAAGCGGTGGTGGTGGTGGCGGTCGAAGATCGGGAAGGTCAGGCGGATCAGCGGAATGCCGAGGTCACGCTCCAGATACTTGCCGTAGGAGTTGCCGATCAGGAAGTCGGTCGGCTCGGTGGCGAGGATGGAGCGCAGGTGCCACAGGTCCTTGCCCGCCCACACCTGGCAGCCTTCGCCGAAGGGCGAGGAGGCCAGCAGTTCCTTGACAGCCTTTTCCCACGCCTTGCCGCCGTTGGTGGCGAGGATGTGGGTCGGCTCGGCGCCCACTTCCAGCAGGAACTGCGCCATGCCCAGCGTGAAGTCCGGGTCGCCGTAGATGGCGAACTTCTTGCCGTGCAGGTAGTTCATGCTGTCGGCGATGGCGTCGACTAGGCGGCCGCGCTCGACCAGCAGTTCCTCGGGCACGTCCTTGCCGGTCAGGTCCTTGACCGCCATCAGGAAGGCGTCGGTGCCCTTCACGCCCATGGGGCAGTTCAGCGCCTTGACGGCCTGACCCTTTTCCGCGGCGTATTCGAGGGTCTTCTCGGTGCAGTACTGTTGCAGCGACAGAGTGGCCTTGGCGTTGAGCGCCGCCGCCGTGTCCTCGATGGTGGTGCCGCCGGCGTACATGTTGAAGGTGCCGTCGGCCGGCATGTCGTAGACGTCCGAGACGTCTGACAGCAGGGTGAACTCGACGCCCATCAGGCCCAGCATCCGCTTCAGTTCGCGGTTGTTGGCAACGGCGTAGCCGTCGAAGCCGGGGATGACGTTGAGCTTCTCGCCGGCGACCCGCTCACCCTTGTTCCAGAAGTAGGAGAGGATGCCCTTCATCATGTTGTCGTAGCCGGTGGTGTGGCTGCCGACGAAGGCCGGGGTATGGGCGAAGGGTACCGGGAAGTCGGCGTCGACCGATCCCTTGTCCTTGGCGTTGGCGATGAAGGCTTGCAGGTCGTCGCCGATGACTTCCGCCATGCAGGTGGTGCTGACGGCGATCATCTTCGGCTTGTACAGGCTGGCGGCGGTGGCCAGACCGTCGATCATGTTGTTCATGCCGCCGAACACGGCCGCATCTTCCGTCATGGACGAGGAAACGGCGGAGGACGCTTCCTTGAAGTGACGGGCGAGGTGCGAGCGGTAGTAGGCGACGCAGCCCTGCGAGCCGTGGACGAAGGACAGGGTCTCTTCAAAGCCGGCGGCGGCGAACACCGCACCCAGCGGCTGGCAGGCCTTGGCCGGGTTCACCACCAGGGCTTCACGGGCCAGGTTCTTCTCGCGGTAGTCCCACGACTTGGTCCAGTCAGCGATTTCCTGGACCTTGTCTTCGGGGTGCGGGCACTCAAACTGTTCCTTCTTGGCCTTGAACATCTCCTGATATTCAGGTTCCTGGAACAGCGGCTTGTGGTCGAGGACCTTCTCGGCGCTCTGAGGCATGTCGGTATCTCCTGGTCTCTAGCGTGGGGCCGGGCGGAGGAAGGGGCTTACGCCGCCTTCCACGGGGCCTGGTAGAGGCTCCACACCGGATTGTTGATCGCCATGTCCATGTCGCGGGCGAAGATGGCGAAGCCGTCGTAGCCGTGATACGGACCCGAGTAGTCCCACGAGTGCATCTGACGGAAGGGCACGCCCATCTTCTGGGTGGCGTACTTTTCCTTGATGCCGGAGCCGACCAGGTCGGGGCGCAGGCCTTCGATGAACTTTTCCAGCTCGAAGCCGGAAACGTCGTCGTAGATCAGCGTGCCGTCCTTAACGTAGTGGGTGGTGCGCTGGTAATCGTCGTTGTGGGCGAATTCGTAGCCGGTGCCGCAGATCTCCATGCCGAGATCCTCGTAGGCGGTGACGACGTGACGCGGGCGGAGGCCGCCGACGTAGAGCATCACGCGCTTGCCTTCCAGGCGCGGGCGGTACTTGGCGACGACCGCGTCGACCAGCGGGCGGTACTTGGCGATCACCTTCTCGGCATTGGCCTGGATCGTCTCGTCGAACTGCGCGGCGATGTTGCGCAGGGACGCCTCGATCTGGCTCGGGCCGAAGAAGTTGTATTCCATCCACGGCACGCCGTACTTCTCTTCCATGAAGCGGCAGATGTAGTTCATCGACCGGTAGCAGTGGATGAGGTTCAGCTTGCCCTTCGGCGCCCGCTCCAGCTCCGCCAGGGTGGCGTCGCCCGACCACGAACCGATGACCCGCAGGCCCATTTCCTCAAGCAAGATGCGCGAGGCCCAGGCGTCGCCGCCGATGTTGTAGTCGCCGATGATGACCACGTCGTAGGGCGAGGTTTCCCACTGCGCCTCGGACTTCTCCAGCACCCAGTCGCGCACCGCGTCGTTGGCGATGTGGTGGCCGAGGGACTGGGAGACGCCGCGGAAGCCTTCGCAGCGGACCGGCACGATGGTCTTGCCGATTTCCTTGCCCTTCTTGCGGGCGACCGCCTCGATATCGTCACCGATCAGGCCGATCGGGCATTCCGACTGGATGGAGATGCCGTTGACCAGCGGGAACAGCTGGTTGATCTCGTCGATCGTCTTCTCCAGCTTCTTGTCGCCGCCAAAGACGATGTCCTTTTCCTGGAAATCGGTGGTGAACTGCATGGTGCCGAAGCTGTCCACGCCGGTCTTGCCGATGTAGTAGTTACGGCGCTGGGACCAGGAGTAGTGACCGCAGCCGACCGGACCATGGCTGATGTGGATCATGTCCTTGATCGGACCCCACACCACGCCCTTCGAGCCGGCATAGGCGCAACCGCGGATGGTCATCATGCCGGGGACGGACTTGACGTTGGACTTCACGCCGCAGTCCGACTTGCCCAGCTCGGTGACGCCCAGGTGCTTCTTGCGCTTCTTCGCCGCCTTTTCCGGGTAGGCTTCGAGCACCTCCGCGATCAGCTTCTGGGAGAGCTCCTTGTCGTTCGTATAGTCGAGGCTCATCGCCTGTCTCCTGTCTCTCAACCTGGCCCTTGCGGGCCGGGGCCGCCCCGGCGTGCGTTAAATCGCACGTCCCTCCGGGGCGACGGCCGGTATCGTCGGCGCCGATGGGCGCCCGCGCCTTACGCCTTGGCGGCGGCGGCGGCAGCTTCCTTGGCTTCCAGTTCGGCCAGGGCCTGTTCGTCCGACTTCATGATGCCGAACTCCATGAGCATCTCTTCCAGCTCTTCCATGGAGATCGGGGTCGGGATGACGCCCTTGCCGGCGTTGTTGTGGATCTTGGTGGCGAGCTGGCGGTATTCCTCGGCCTGCTTGCTCTCCGGCGCGTACTGGATCACCGTCTGGCGGCGCAGCTCGGCGTGCTGAACGATGTTGTCGCGCGGCACGAAGTGGACGACCTTGGAGCCCAGCTTGGCGGCCAGCGCGTCGGCCAGTTCCAGTTCCTTGTCGGTCTGGCGCTCGTTGCAGATCAGCCCGCCCAGGCGCACGCCGCCGGTGTTGGCGTACTTCAGGATGCCCTTGGAGATGTTGTTGGCGGCATACAGCGCCATCATCTCGCCGGACATGACGATGTAGATTTCCTGCGCCTTGTTCTCGCGGATCGGCATGGCGAAGCCGCCGCACACCACGTCGCCCAGCACGTCGTAGGAAACGTAGTCGACGTCTTCGTAGGCGCCGTTCTCTTCCAGGAAGTTGATGGCGGTGATGACGCCACGGCCGGCGCAGCCGACGCCCGGCTCGGGGCCACCGGATTCGGTGCACTTGATGCCCTTGTAGCCGATCTTCATCACGTCTTCGAGTTCCAGGTCCTCGACCGAGCCGGCCTCGGCGGCCAGGTGCAGCACGGTGTCCTGAAGCTTGGTGTTGAGGATCAGGCGGGTCGAGTCAGCCTTGGGGTCGCAGCCAACGATCAGGATCTTCTGACCCATCTCGACCAGGGCGGCGAGGGTGTTCTGGGAGGTGGTGGACTTGCCGATGCCACCCTTGCCGTAGAACGCGATCTGACGCAGAGCCATGGATCTATCCTTCCTTTTCCATGTCGGGTCTTCGAAACTCTCCGGCGGGGTGTCCACCCGCCTCACGCCCCGACAGATGCATCGCCCGTGCCAAGTTCACGCACTCGGCATAGGGTTAAGGCAGAAGATTGATTTCTCATGCCTTTTCCATACCCGAACGGGTCCGGCGACGATCCGGCGGTTCTGTTGCGAACCCGACAAACCCCTGACACAGTGTCGTGACCCCCACAGACCGGAGGGACGCCCCACCGCCCCGATCCCGGCGGCGCACGGTCGTTTATCCGCATAAAATCAAGGGGCATGGTTCTTGCAAGGCTCTGCCCTCGCCGTCGAGGCGAGCCGCCGGACCGCAGGGAGGATGTCGCGACCGTGGACAAGACCGCAGCGCCCCCACCGCCGCAGGTGGGCCACAGCACCAATCTGGTCGGCATCCCGACGCCGCTGCTGGCGAGCGTCGCCTACAACGCCCATCCGGTGCCGTTGCGCATCGCCGGCGTGCGGGAGATGAACAAGTCGTTCTTCACCATGCTGGACGACAGCCCCACCCTGACCGATGCCGCCGACGCCTTTCACAAGTACATGGCGGCCATGTTCGACCTGGAGCCGGAACAGCATGAAAAGGCCCGCAAGGCCGACGGCGTGCGCCGCTTCCGCTCCAGCTACCTGCGTCTGTTCAAGGGCTGGGGCTACGACAACAACAGCCCGGAGGGGGCGGTGCTGAAGGGGTGGGTGGAAAGCCGCTTCGGCCTGTTCCCCACCTTCCACAAGGAGGCGATCCTTCAGGTCGGCAGCCCGAGTTGGGCGTGCTACATCGCCGAGAAGATGACCAGCCGCTTCCACAACAACTCGATCTACGTGCAGTTGGACATCATGTATGCCTTCTGCCAGTGGGCGCTGGAGCGCTTCGTCGCCCCCGGCCACAGCCATCTGACCCTGTGGCGCGGCGTCAACGACTACAACGAACACCAGATGGTGGAGCGGCTCGGCAAGCGACGGGCGGTGATCCGCATGAACAACCTCATCTCCTTCTCGTCGGAGCGGGAGATCGCCGGCTGCTTCGGCGACCACATCCTGGAGGCGCGGGTGCCGATGCCGAAGATCGTGTTCTTTTCCCGCCTGCTGCCGGTCCATCCGTTGAAGGGAGAGGACGAGTTCCTGGTCATCGGCGGCGATTACGAGGTGGGCGTGTCGTACTTCTGACAGGGCTCGGCGCGACGCACTCGCGCCCCGACACCATGGAGCCGCGGCCAACGCGGCCCGATCAGCAGGCGGGAAACGGTGGATCAGTGACCAGAAGCGCCCCGGCCAGAGGGCGCCGCCACGGAGAGAGTGAACAATGCCCGCCATGGAGACACCGGACCTGCACCAGCGCGCCCTCGGCGCCTACCTCGGGCTTGCCGTCGGCGATGCCCTGGGGGCGACCGTGGAGTTCATGACGCGCGCCGAGATCCAGGCCCAGTACGGGGTTCACAGCAAGATGATCGGCGGTGGCTGGCTGCGGCTGAAGGCCGGCCAGGTCACCGACGACACCGATATGTCGCTCGCCCTCGGCCGCTCGCTGGTGCGCTCGCAGGGCTTCGACCTCAAGGACGTCAACGAGGCCTTCGCCGAGTGGCTGAAGACCAAGCCGGCCGATGTCGGCAACACCTGCCGCCGCGGCATCCGCCGCTACCTCACCCACGGCACCTTGCAGACCGGCTATCACGACGGCGATGCTGGCAACGGCGCCGCCATGCGCCTGCTGCCGGTGGTGCTGGCGACGCTGCACGACGATGCCGCCTTCGAGGACTGGACCCTGCGGCAGTGTCACGCCACCCACAATCACCCGCTGTCGGACGATGCCTCGCTGACGCTTGGCCGCATGGTGCGCACGCTGATCCTCGGCGGCGGCATGCGCGATTGCCGCGAGCTGGCCAAGCAGCTGGTGGAAAAGCACCGCACCTTCCGCTTCGACCCCTACAAGGGTCAGTCCAGCGCCTATGTGGTCGATACCATGCAGACGGTGCTGCACTACTACTTCCTCACCGACAGCTTCAAGCAGTGCCTGATCGAGACAGTGAACCAGGGCGGCGATGCCGACACCACCGGCGCCATCGCCGGCATGCTGGCGGGCGCCACCTATGGCGTCGACGCCATCCCGCGGGCGTGGCTCACCAAGCTCGACGGCAGCAAGAAGGGCGAGATCCACACCCAGGTCACGGCGCTGTTGCACCTGTCCGGCCTCGACATCTGACAAACCGACGCAAGGAGCGCGCAATGGCAACGGTGGTGTTCTATGAAAAGCCGGGGTGCCGCAACAACACCCGGCAGAAGGCCTGGCTGGCCGCCAGCGGCCACGCGGTCGACGCCCGCGACCTGCTGGCCGAGCCGTGGACGGCGGAGCGGCTGCGGCCGTTCTTCGGCGACCGGCCGGTGGCGGAGTGGTTCAACAAGGCGGCGCCGCGGGTGAAGTCGGGCGAGGTCGACCCCGCCGCCTTCACCGCCGAGGCCGCCCTCGCCGCCATGGTGGCGGAGCCGCTGCTGATCCGCCGGCCGCTGATGGAATCCGGCGGCGAGCGCCGCGCCGGCTTTGATCCGGCGGCGGTGCGGGCGTGGATCGGCCTCAGCGACGAGGACAAGGGCGACGTCGAAACCTGCCCGAACCTGCACAGCGATCACCGCTGCGGCGGCGACCACTCCCACCCCTGACCGCGGCAGGGCGGGCCTGAAAATGCGCGAGGGCGGGATG
>JAEWWF010000066.1 GCA_023396465.1 Pseudomonadota bacterium | reverse complement strand
GCCCTGCACGGCGCGGGCTACGGCGTCTCCGCCATTCCCCCCGACGGCGACGCCCTGGTCCGCACCCTCCAGGAGGGGGCGACCAACAACCTCACCGCCCGCGAGGCCCGCACCGTGCGCGCCGTTCTGCCGCTGGCCGACTACGACGCCGCCTTCGCCCGCCTGCCGGAGGCGGTGCGGCGGCAGGTGACGGAGCGCTGGGGCGCCGCGGCGGACGACCCGCACTTCCACGCCGACCTCGGCGGCTTTGCCCTGGCGGTGCTGCCGCTCGGCAACGTCGTCGTCGGCATTCAGCCGGCGCGCGGCTACAACATCGACCCGGTGCAGAGCTACCACGACCCGGCCCTGGTGCCGCCGCACGGCTACCTCGCCTTCTACATCTGGCTGCGCGAGACATGCGGCGTGCATGCCGTCGTCCACATGGGCAAGCATGGCAACATGGAGTGGCTGCCCGGCAAGGCCCTGGCGCTGTCGGCCGAGTGCTTCCCGGAAGCGGTGTTCGGTCCGCTGCCGCACCTCTATCCCTTCATCGTCAACGACCCCGGCGAGGGCACCCAGGCCAAGCGCCGCGCCCAGGCCGTCATCATCGACCACCTGACGCCGCCGCTCACCCGCGCCGAGAGCTACGGGCCGCTCAAGGACCTGGAAGCCCTGGTGGACGAGTACTTCGAGGCGGCGGGCGTCGATCCGCGCCGGCTGAAGGTGCTGCGGGAGGACATCCTCGGCCTTGCCCGCACCCTCGGGCTCGACGAAGACCTCGGCATCGCCGCCAACGACGATGCCGACACCGCGCTGGCCAAGCTCGACGCCCATCTGTGCGAGTTGAAGGAACTGCAGATCCGCGACGGCCTGCACATTTTCGGCGTTTCCCCCACCGGCGACCAGCGCACCGATCTGCTGGTGGCGCTGGCCCGCGTGCCGCCGGCCGGGCGGGAGGAGCTGGCATTGACGCGGGCGTTGGCCGGGGATTTGGCGCTCGGGGCCGGTTTCGACCCGCTCGCCTGCGACATGGCGGCACCGTGGCAGGGTCCGAGACCGCCGGCCCTGGCGACCATCGTGGATGCCCCCTGGCGCACTGCCGGCGACACGGTGGAGCGGCTGGAGCTGCTCGCCCGCGCCCTGGTCGCCGGCAGCACCGCCGCCGATGCCGCCTGGACCGCCACCGCCGCCGCCCTCGCCCATGTGCGCGATACCCTCGCCCCCGCCATCGACGCTTGCGGCGCGGCGGAGATCGGCGGGCTGCTGACCGGGCTGGCCGGCCGCTTCGTGCCCCCCGGCCCCTCCGGCGCCCCGACGCGCGGCCGGCCGGACGTGCTGCCGACCGGGCGCAACTTCTATTCCGTCGACACCCGCACCGTCCCTACCCCCGCCGCCTGGAGCCTGGGGTGGACGTCAGCCAGCCTGCTGCTGGAACGCCACTGGCAGGACCACGGCGAGTACCCGACCACGCTGGCCGTCACCGCCTGGGGCACGTCGAACATGCGCACCGGCGGCGACGACATCGCGCAGGGGCTGGCGCTGATGGGCGTCAAGCCGACGTGGGATGCGGCGTCGCGCCGGGTGACCGGGTTCGAGGTGCTGCCGGCCTCGGTGCTCGGGCGGCCACGGGTGGATGTGACCTTGCGCATCTCCGGCTTCTTCCGCGATGCCTTCCCCGGCCTCATCGACCTGTTCGACAGCGCCGCCCGCGCCGTCGCCGCCCTGGACGAGCCCGCCAACCAGAACCCGCTTGCGGTGCGCGTGGCGACGGAAACCGACCGCCTGACCGCCAGCGGCCTGGATGCCGCCGCCGCCGCCCGCCGCGCCGGGGCGCGGGTGTTCGGGTCGAAGCCGGGGGCCTATGGCGCCGGTCTGCAAGCCCTGATCGACGAAAAGGGCTGGCAGAGCGATGCCGACCTTGCCGAGGCCTACGTCGCCTGGGGCGGCTATGCCTATGGCGCCGGGTCGGAGGGCGAGGCCGCCCACGCCACCTTCCGCGAGCGGCTGTCGACGGTGCAGGCGGTGGTGCAGAATCAGGACAATCGCGAGCACGACCTGCTCGATTCCGACGACTATTATCAGTTCGAGGGCGGCATGACGGCGGCGGTGCGGGTGTTGTCCGGCGTCCAGCCGGTCACCTACCACCCCGACCACTCCCGCCCCGAGAGCCCGCGCATCCGCACGCTGGGGGAAGAAATCGCCCGCATCGTGCGGGGACGTGCCGCCAATCCCAAGTGGATCAGAGGCGTCATGCGCCACGGCTACAAGGGCGCCTTCGAGATGGCGGCGACGGTCGATTACCTGTTCGCCTTCGCCGCCACGGCACACTGCGTGTCGGACCACCATCTTGACGCCATATTCGACGCCTATCTCGGCGATGACGAGGTACGGCGCTTCCTGGCCGAGCACAACCCGGCCGCCCTGCGCGAAATGGCCGACCGCTTCGACGAGGCCCGCCACCGTGGCCTGTGGCGCTCGCGCCGCAACGACGTGGCAGAGGTGATCGGCACCATAACACGGGAAACGACGCCATGACCGACCAGACCCCCGACCTGCCGGACGACCAGCCCGAGGATCTGAACCAGCGCCACAAGCAGAAGATGGCCAAGAAGAAGGCCATCCGCGACAAGATCATGGCCGAGAAGACGGCGCGGAAGGGCCTGCTGATCGTCACCACCGGCGCCGGCAAGGGCAAGTCCACCGCCGCCTTCGGCATGGCGCTGCGCTGCGTCGGCCATGGCATGAAGGTGGGCGTGGTGCAGTTCATCAAGGGCGCCATGGACACCGCCGAGCGCGAGGTGCTGTCGCGCTTCGACGATCTGGTCGAGTTCAAGGCCATGGGCGAGGGCTTCACCTGGGAAACCCAGGACCGCGAGCGCGACATCGCCGCCGCCCGCCGGGCCTTCGAGGTGGCCAAGGCATGGCTTGCTGATCCGGCTTACGCCATGGTCATTCTGGACGAACTGAACGTGGTGCTGCGCTATGGCTATCTGCCGCTCGACGAGGTGCTGGCGGTGCTGGCCGCGCGTCCGCCCCATCAGCACGCCGTGCTCACCGGCCGCAACGCGCCGGAAGAGCTGATCGAGCAAGCCGATCTGGTGACCGAAATGAAGCTGGTGAAGCATCCCTTCCGGTCGGGCGTGAAAGCGCAAGCCGGAATCGAGTTCTGAGCGTTGTCGAAATGAACACCCGCTCGCGAGGAGGCAAGACACCAATGTTCGTGCGCGCATTCACCCTTTCGCTGGCCCTGGCCCTGGGCACGGCGGTGATCGCCCCGCCGCCGGCGGTGGCGCAGGGCGTCCAGCAGGATCTGGCGGATGCCCGCTCGACCCTCAACCAATCCATCTCCGCCGTCTACGCGGTGCGGTCGGACTCCAATTTCCAAGAAAATTTCGAGCGTTACCTGCACCGCGCCAAGGGCGTGCTGATCGTGCCGAGTTTCCTGAAGGGCGGCTTCATCATCGGCGGATCCTATGGCAACGGCCTGCTGATGACCCGCGACCGCAGCGGCGCCTTTTCCGCCCCCGCCTTCTACACCATGGGCGGCGGCTCGCTCGGCCTTCAGATCGGCGGCCAGTCGGCGCAGATGGTGTTCCTCATCATGACCGACCGTGGCCTGACCTCGCTGATGAACGACGAGTTCAAGGTCGGCGCCGGCGTCGGCGTCACCTTCGTCACCGAGGGCGCCAACCTGGAAGCCGCCACCACCTCCAACCTGTCCAACGACATCCTGGCCTTCGCCCGCGCCAAGGGCGCCTACGGCGGCGCCACCATCGACGGCGCCATCATCAAGCCGCGCCACGACTGGAACCAAGCCTTCTATGGTCGTGGCGCGACGCCCAAGGCCATCGTGCTCGACCGCCGCTTCCCGAACCCGGAAGCCGAGCCGCTGTGGGAGGCGCTGACCATCCGCCAGATGCAGGGCGGCGCTCCCTACACCGCGCAGCAGCAGCCGCAGGCGCAGGGGCAGCCGGTTCAACCCCAGACCGGCGGCGCCGATCCGCAGTCGGGCATCATCGGCGCTCGCCCGGTGCAGCCGGGCGACACCGCGCCGGTGGAAGGCATGGCGCCGGAGCCCATGGACGCCCCCGGCGGCGGCTATTCCTCATCCCCGGCGCCAGCGGCCACCGGCGCGCCCACCCGCCTGACCCCGGGCGGCGTGCAGAGCGAAACCCTCGCTCCGCCGTCGGCGCAGTGACGGCCTGACACGGTGGCACGGGGGGATCGCACGCCGGCCCTGATGTTCCAGGGCACCGGATCGGACGTCGGCAAGAGCCTGCTGGTGGCGGGCTTCTGCCGGCTGTTCGCCCGCCGGGGCCTGCGGGTGCGGCCGTTCAAGCCGCAGAACATGAGCAACAATGCCGCCGTCACCCCCGACGGCGGCGAGATCGGCCGTGCCCAGGCACTGCAAGCGCGGGCCTGCGGCATCGCCCCCAGCCGTCACATGAACCCGGTGCTGCTGAAACCGCAGACCGATGTCGGCGCCCAGGTGGTGGTGCAAGGAACCGTGCTCGCCAATGCCGGCGCTCGCGACTACTTCCGCCTCAAGCGTTCGCTGCTGCCGGCGGTGCTGGACAGCTATGCCGCCCTTGCCGCCGACGCCGACCTGGTGCTGGTGGAAGGGGCCGGCAGCGCGGCGGAGGTCAACCTACGGGCCGCCGACATCGCCAACATGGGCTTCGCCGAGGCCGCCGACCTGCCGGTGGTGCTGGTGGGCGACATCGACCGTGGCGGCGTGCTGGCGCAGATCGTCGGCACCCACGCCCTGCTGCCAACAGCGGAGCGGGCGCGGGTGGTGGGCTACCTCGTCAACAAGTTTCGCGGCGATCCGGCGCTGTTCACCCCGGCGCTCGACATCATCGGCGGCCATACCGGCTGGCCGTCGCTCGGCGTGCTGCCGTGGTTCGCCCGCGCCGCCGACCTGCCGGCCGAGGACGCCATGGCGCTGGACCAGCGGCGCGGCGCGGCCGGTGGCGGCGGGCGGGTGAAGGTGGCGGTGCTGCGCCTGTCGCGCATCGCCAACTTCGACGATTTCGACCCGCTGGCAGCCGAGCCGGACGTGGCGCTCACCTGGGTGCAGCCGGGACAGGCCATCCCCGGCGATGCCGACGTGGTGATCCTGCCCGGCTCCAAGGCGACACTGGCCGACCTTGCCTTCCTGCGGGCGCAAGGATGGGACGTCGACCTTGCCGCCCACCTGCGGCGCGGCGGCCGCATCCTCGGCATCTGCGCCGGTTACCAGATGCTGGGGCGTCTGGTGCGCGACCCGGAGGGCATCGAGGGTCCGCCGGGAGAGGCCCCCGGGCTCGGGTTGCTGGACGTCGAGACGGTGATGCGCGGCCCCAAGACCCTGCGCGAGACGGCGGGGACGGAGGCGGGCTCCGGC
>JAEWWF010000065.1 GCA_023396465.1 Pseudomonadota bacterium | reverse complement strand
ATCCTGTGCGACATGGGCCTTGCCGCCTATGCCGCCAAGCGCCACCCCGACCTGCGGCTGCACCTGTCGGTGCAGGCGGCGGCGGCCAATCCCGATGCGGTGCGCTTTTACCGCGACGCCTTCGGCATCCGCCGGGTGGTGCTGCCGCGCGTGCTGACGGTGCCGCAGATCGCCGCCCTGACCGAAGCGGTGCCCGACGTGGAGACCGAGGTCTTCGTGTTCGGCGGCCTGTGCGTCATGGCCGAAGGGCGCTGTTCGCTGTCGTCCTATGCCACCGGCCTGTCGCCCAACAAGGACGGCGTGTGCTCCCCCGCCAGCGCCGTGCGCTATGAGCAGGAGGGCGAGGTGATGGTGTCGCGGCTGGCCGGCTACACCATCAACCGCTTCGGCCCCGGCGAGCCGGCGGGCTATCCCACGCTGTGCAAGGGCCGTTTCCGCGCCATGAACCGCGACGGCCACTTGTTTGAAGACCCGACCAGCCTGGACGCCACCACCCTGGTGCCGGAATTCGCCCGTGCCGGCGTGGCGGCGCTGAAGATCGAGGGGCGCCAGCGCGGCAAAGCCTATGTCGCCCAGGTGGTCAAGAGCCTGAAGGCGGCGGTGGCCGGCGTGGCGGCGGCCAAGGCGGCGCCGGCCGCCTTCCTGGAGGGCGGCACCGCCACCACCGGCGCCTACACCCGTGGCTGGCAGTGAGGAGGGACGCGATCATGACCGCTTCGGCAAAGCTCGCCCTCGGGCCGCTGCTGTACAACTGGTCGGCGGAACGCCGCCGTGCCTTCTATGGCGCCATCGCCGCCGACAGCCCCTATGACATCGTCTATTTGGGCGAAACCGTCTGCGCCAAGCGCGAGCCGCTGGTCGCCGAGGCCATGGCCGAGGCGGCGGAGGTTCTGGCGGCGGCCGACAAGACGGTGGTGCTGTCCACGCTCGCCCTGGCGGTGACCGGGCCGGAGGTGGAGGCCCTGCGCGGTGTCACCGCGGCGGCCGGCGAGGGGATGCTGGTGGAAGCCAACGATGCCGGCGCCCTGGCCCTGCTCGGCGGCCGTCCGCACCACGTCGGTCCCTACGTGAACGTATATAATGAAGGCACCCTGGCGGTGCTGGCGGGGCGCGGCGCCGTTTCCGTCTGCCTGCCGTGGGAACTGACGCGCCCGAGCGTCACCGCCCTGGCCGGCGCCGCCCGCGACCTGGGCATGGCGGCGGAGGTGCAGGTGTTCGGGCGGGCGCCGCTGGCCATTTCCGCCCGCTGCTACCACGCCCGCGCCCATGGCCTGAGCAAGGACGGCTGCCGCTACGTCTGCGGCCTGGATGCCGAGGGGATGCCGGTGGATACCCTCGACGGCGCTGCTTTCCTGCGCGTCAACGGGACCCAGACCCAGGCCGACGCCCTGACCCTGCTGGTGCGCGAGGTGCCGGAGCTGCTGGCGGCCGGCGTCGGCTGCCTGCGCCTGTCGCCGCAGGATATCGACATGGTGGCGGCGGGGCGGGTCTATGCCGACCTGCTGGCCGGGCGGCTGGACGTCCCGGCGGCGGAGGATGCCCTGTTCGACCTGCTGGACGGCCGCGATGCCGCCAACGGCTTCTACCACGGCCGCGACGGCGCCGCCTGGGTGGAGCCGGGTGCCGCCGCGGCGGCGGAATAGAGGCGCAACGGAAACGGGGGCGCGACCACCCGCGCCCCCGTTCCTCCTTCCCCTCAGCGGGCCGTTGACCGGCCTTCGTGCACGCGCGGGAAGAGTGCCGTGGTGTGTCAGCGCATGAGGCCGCGCCCCTCCGCGGCGGCGGCGAGGGTGGCGGCGAAGTTGCGCAGGCCGAGCGGCTTGGCCAGCACATGGTCGGCGCCGGCGTCACGCATGGCGGCCACCCGCTGCGGGTCGGCATAGCCGCTCATCATGATGACGGGCAGGCGGCGGGATTGTTCCTCGGCCCGGATGGCGCGCACCAGGTCGATGCCGTTCACCGGCTCCATGCGCCAGTCGACGATGGCGACGTCGACCCGGCGGTGGCCGAGGATATCAAGCGCGCTTTCGCCGCAGCAGGCTTCTTCCACCCGCGCCGGGCGGCCGAGGCTGGTCACCAGGGTCGCGACCAGCTTGCGCATGTGCGGGTTGTCGTCGGCGACCAACACGGTCAGGCCATCGAGGCAATCGTAAGGACGGTTGGGCATGGCCGCGTCTCCCAGTTCTGTGTCGTCTTCAGGGTTGCCTGTGGATGGGGGGAGGCCACCATGACGTTGGTGAAAAAGTGACCAAGACATATCGCGCCGCTCTGGTATTGCCGTGTCATGCCAGGATGACGTCCGGGCTCCAGTCGTGCGGCTTGTAAGCCCAGATGTCGCCGCTGTTGTGGTCGTGGACACCGAGGAAGAGGTCGAGGTCGGCCACATACTTCCATTTGCCGAGGATGCCGGTGGTGTTGCCGTCCACCGTGCTCACGTCGGGCACCCCGGTCGGGCCGGCGGCGCCGGCGGCGACCTTCTTCACCGTCCAGCCGTCGCGGCCGATGATTTCCGGTGCCTTCAGTTCCCACACGTCGCGGGTGCCGCTCCACAGCAGGAAGCGGTCGCGGCCGGCATCGTAGTCCATGCCGGTCAGGGCACTCATGGTGAACCCGCCGCTCAGGTCGGTGGGGGTGAAGATGACGTTGCGGTTGCCCGCCCCGGCGGTGTCGAGATCCCAGTAGGTGAAGGTCTTGTTGGCGGAGCGGATATAGAGGTTGTCGGCGGTGCTGTAGGCGCCGGTGCCGGCGCCGTCGAACACCTCCCAGCCGCGCCCCACTTTTTCCCAGGTGTCCTTGGAGGCGTCGTCGACATCGTGGACGGTGTACTTCCACAGGCCGCCGGTGGGACGGTCGGAGATGAAGATGACGTCCTTGCCGTCGATCTCGGCATAGGCGGTGGTGCCGTTGACGAACGGCCGGGGATTGCTGCCGTCGGGATTGTGGACGCTGTCACGATTGTCCCACATCTGGCCGCCCGCACGGCTGGGGTCGGTGCCGGTGCCGGACAGGCCGCCGACCTTGTTGGCGTCGGCCTTGGCGGGGTTCCAGAAGTAGGGGCCGGTGACGCGGGTGCCACCGCTGGCATCGGTGATGACGAAGGCCGAGCCGCTGTTCCACGCCGCCCCGCCGAAGGTGACGAAGCGGTCGGCGATGGGCAGGAACTCGTTGTTGTCGTAGGTGTGAGACGATACCGGGCTGTGCAGGGGGCCATCGACCGTCTCGGTCACCACCGGATTGGCGGTGGCGGTGTTGCGGGTGGGCAGCGAGGCGCGTTCCCACATCAGCGTGTCGGCATCGAAGCGGTAGACCTCGTTGCCACCGTAGTTGGCGTGGCCGCCGCCCCAGAAGATGAGGTCGTTGCGGTTGCTGTCCCAGGCCATGGAACTCCACGCCTGGATGACGCTGCGCGGATAGCCGCCCTGGGCGGCGTCAGCGGCATCGGGCCATACCGACCGGAAGGTGTTGTCGTTGAGGCGGCCCCAGCCGCCTTCGGTGATGGTGACCAGCTTGTTCCACAAGGCTTGGCTGACCACGCCATCGCCTCCGCCGCCACCGGTCGCGGGCGTGACGGTGATGCTGATGGTGGCACTGGCGGTCAGGGCGCCGTCGGTGAGACTGTAGCCGAAGCTGTCGATGCCGGTGAAGCCGGCCGCGGGGGTGTAGGTCCACTGGCCGTCGGCATGGCTCAGGCTGCCGTTGGCCGGCGTACCCATGGTGGCGACCGCGAGGGTATCGCCGTCGGGGTCGCTGTCGTTGGCGAGCGGGTTGAAGGTGACCGCCTTGCCGGCGGTGGTGGTGATGACATCGGTGTTGGCCACCGGCGCCCGGTTGGTGCCGCCGCCGCCGGTGCCCGGCTGGAAGGCGCCGTCCTCCCACACGCCGTCGGTGAAGGTCAGCCGCTCGATGTTGGTCAGGGTGTCGCGGCCGTCCGGACCCTGAACGATAAGGCGGTTGCCGTTCTGGGCAATGGTGTAGTCGGCATGGGCGCCGGCATAGACCATTTCATCGAAGCCGGTGCCACCGTCGATGGTGTCGTTCTTGCGGCCGGCGGTGATGCGGTCGTTGCCGGCGGTGCCGACGAAGCGGTTCCAGCCGCTGCCAAGGTCGATCAATTCGACGCTCGCCAGCGTGATGCCGGAAAAGTCCCAGGAGATGGAGTTGTTGCCGGCGAACAGCACATCGGTGCCGGCGCCGCCGTCGATCCTCTCGATGCCGCTCAAGGCGAGGACACGGATGTGATCGTCGCCCCCGGTGCCGAGCAGCGTGTCCTGGCCGGCGCCGCCGTGGTACTGGTTGCTGCCGGTTCCGACGTGCAGGATGTCGTTGCCGGTGCCGCCCCACAGGATGTCGTGGCCGCTGCCGCCTTCCAGGATGTCGCCGCCGTTGCCGGCGAAGATGGTGTCGTTGCCGCCGTAGCCCTTGATGTGGTGCGGCGTCATCCGTCCGCTCAGGTCGATGCGGTCGTGGCCGTTGGTGCCTTCCACCAGGGTCCGGGTGCTCATGGGCGTCTCCTTCTGAAGCCGTCGGCGCCTAGTGCACGGCGAGGGCGCGGTCGAGGGAACGGGTGAGGGGGGCGAGCAGATAGTCCAGCACCGTGCGGTTGCCGGTGCGGATGAACACCTCCACCGGCATGCCCGCCTGAAGGCGTCGGTGGCTGAGCTTGTCCAGTTCCGCCGCTGGCAGGTCGAGGCGGACGGCGTAATAGGACTGTCCGGTGGCGGGGTCGATCAGGCGGTCCGGCGACACCCGGGCCACCTGCGCCTCGATGATCGGCAGGGTGCGGTCGTGCAGGGCGACGAAGCGTACTTCGGCCGGCTGCCCGGCGCCGATGCTTTCGATGTCCATGGGCGAGACGCGGGCGTCGATGAGCAGGCGGTCGCTCGCCGGCACGATCTCCAGAACCGGCCGCCCCGACTCGATGACGCCCCCCACCGTATGCACCGCCAGCGCCTGCACGATGCCGTCCTGCGGCGCGGTCAGGACGATGCGGCGCAGCACGTCGTCGGCCACTTCCTTGCGCTCGTGAAGGTCGGCCAGTTGCAGGCGCACGTCGCGCAACTCCGCCACCACCTCCTCGCGGAAGCGCTGGTGCAGGTGAAGGATTTCCAGCCGGGTTTCGCCGATACGTTGGTCGGCGCGCGCCATGTCGGAGACGAAGCGGCCAATGCTGCCTTCCTGCGCCGCCATCTCGCGCTCTATGGCAAGGATACGGGTACGGGCGGTGTGGCCCTGGCGGAATAGGTCGCGCAGGCCGGCGATCTCGTCGGTGAAGATGGTCAGCTGACGCTCCACCGAGGCGCGCTCGATCTCCAGGCCGCTGCGCTGCTGGCGCAACTGGTCGATGCGGTTTTCCAGGATATCCACCTGCGCCGCCATGGACTGCCGGCGTTCCGCGAATTGCCGGGCCTGCACCGCCATGGCCTCGGCGGCCTCCGGGCGGGTGACGGCGGCCTCGGCCAGGGCGGCGGGGAAGGTGACGGCGGCGGCGCCGTCGCGCTCCGCTTCCAGGCGGGCGGCCTGGGCCTCCAGGGCGGCGATCTGGTGGTCGAGCAGGCGAACCCCGGCCCGCGCCCGCGTCTCGTCCAGGCGCAGCAGCGGCTGGCCGGCGCGGACATGGTCGCCGTCGCGCACCAGGATGTCGGCGACGATGCCGCCTTCCAGGTGGGCGACGGTCTTGCGGTTGCTCTCCACCACCAGCGTGCCGGAGGCGGTGACCGCGCTGGCGAGCGGCGCCGTCGCCGCCCAGCCACCAAGGCCGGCGATGAAAACGCCCACCACCGCCACCCCGACCAGCAGCGGTCCGCGCAGGCGCAGCGGCGGCGGTGGTGGGGCGTCATCCGGGGCGGCGGGGGAGCGGAGGGGAAGGGCGGGGATGGCGGTCATGCGATCACCTCCCGCCCTGGCCGAGGGTGGTCCACAGCGGACGGATGGCGGTGGCAGTCACTGGGGGTGGCGGGGCGGAGCGCGGCATCAGGGCGGCCAACACCTCGTTGCGGGCACCCAGCGCCTCCACCTGACCGTTGCGCAGCACCAGGATGCGGTCGACGACCGACAGGATGCTGGTGCGGTGGGTGATGATGACGGCGGTGCGGCCGTCCTTGCGCACCGCCTGGAGGGCTGTCACCAGTGCCGCCTCGCCCTCGGCATCCAGGTTGGAATTGGGCTCGTCCAGCACCAGCAGCGCCGGGCGGCCATAAAGGGCGCGGGCGAGCGCCAGTCGCTGCCGCTGGCCGGCCGACAGGGCATGGCCGTCGCGCCCGACAAGGGTGTCGTAGCCCCGCGGCAGGGCCTGGATCATGGCGTGGACGCCGGCGGCGGCGGCGGCCTCCAGCACGGCGTCGGCATCCACCGGGCCGCCACGGGCGATGGCCTCGGCCACCGTGCCGTCCATCAGCTCCACGTCCTGCGGCAGGTAGCCGATGGAGCGGCCGAGCACCTCCGGCTGCCACGCCGTCAGCGCGTGGCCGTCCAGCCGCACCGATCCCTGCACCGCCGGCCACACCCCGACCAGGGCGCGGGCGAGGCTCGACTTGCCGGCGGCGGAGGG
>JAEWWF010000367.1 GCA_023396465.1 Pseudomonadota bacterium | reverse complement strand
GTGGTGCCGCTGGCTCCGGCTTGACCGCGGCGGCTGGCGGCGGGGGCGGTTCGGCGGCGACCGGGGCGGCGGCGGGCGGGTCGAGAACCGTCGGCGTGGATGACGGGGTGGCCGTTGAGGCCGGCGGCGGGACGGGCGCTGGCTCGGGGGCGACGGTCGGAACCGCGTCGGCTGGCGGCGTTGGGACCGGCTGCGGAGCGGAGGGCGTGGGCTGGCTACTCGGCGGGTTCGGCAGGATGCGCCCGTCTTCCATGCCCAGGAGGGCGATGGCGGCGACGCTGCCCACCAGTGCCACGGCCAGCGCGGCGACCCGGCCGCGTCGGCGGGGGGGTGCCGCGGGGGTGACGGCTGCCGTTGCCGACGGGGTGGGGGCCGCGGCTGTCGGGACGGGTGCCGTCATGGCCACGGGGGGCGGGGGAGCGGCTGTGGGTTTCGGTTGTGGCGGCAGAGTGGCGGGCGTTACCCGCGCCGGACGGGGCGGCAGGGCGGCTGACATGGCCTGCTCGCGGCCACTGCCGACGCGGAAAGTGCCTTCGGGGATAGCCGGCAGGACCGCCATGCGCGGGCTGCCGCGTTCCACGGGATGGAAGGCGGCATCGACATCGCAGTCCGGGTCGATGGACAGTGCCTCATATTCCACGTCGCCCCGGAAGCGGCAGCCGTTAAGGAAGGCGACGGCACGCGCCTTGACGGTGCCCGCGACGGTACCGGCCGAGGCCAGACGGCCGGCCCCCACCCGTGCGTTCAGGCGTCCCTGTGGCCCGACGATCAGGTCGGCGACGGCCAGATCGCCCTTCACTGCGCCCTCGATCTCAAGGGTGCCGGGCGATTGAACGGTGCCGATGACGGTCAGGTCCGGCGCGAAAAAGGATGCCTGTTTGGCTGCCATGGTCCCCTCGGTCCCCCTCCGATGCGCGGAGAGTATACCCGACCTGCGGAATTGTGCCACCCGCATGCCCGCGTGGGAGGGCGAGGGCCCGGAAACAGCCACGCCGCCCCCGAAGGCCGGGGGCGGCGTGGAATGCATCATTCGATGGCGCCGTCGCGGAGGGCGGCACCGAGTCGCGTGTCACTTGTCGCCGAACACGATCTCGACGCGACGGTTGCGCAGTTCACGCACGCCGTCGCCGGTCTTCACCAGGGGCTGCTCCTCGCCATAGGCTTCCAGCGCCATGGCACTGGCCGGCAGACCATTGCGTTCGAGGTAGGAGGCAACCGCCTCGGCCCGCTTCTGCGACAGCAGCAGGTTCGACACGGTATCGCCGATGGTGTCGGTGTGACCGGCGATGACGACGCGGGCCGGCTTCTCGCTGCGCCAGTTGTCCAGGACGATGGCGAGCACCTTTTCCGCTTCGGCGTCGATCCGGTCGGTGCCGACCTGGAAGAACACGATATAGTCGCCCTGCGGCGCCTCGACGACGGGCTGCGGCGCCGGAGCGGCCGGTTCCGGCGTCAGTTCGGCCAGCGCGCCCTCGAAGCGGTCGCGGCAGATCTTGATGCCCTCGGGCTCGATATTTTCTTCCTGCTTTTCGATCCAGCACTCGAACGCGCCCTGGGCGCGGGCGGCGACCTGCGGCTTGGCGCTGCGGGCGCCGCCGTCGAGGACGGTGATCAACTGGGCGCGGGCGGCGGTCAGCGCGTCGGCGCCGACGGAGACGTCGCGATCGCCCAGGTCATCGGGCAGCACCGTGCGGCCGGCGGCGGCGGCGCGGGCCTTGGCGAGGAAGGCGGCGGTGTCCGTCCAGTCGTAGCGGTCACGCTCGGCCTCGGCCAGCGCGACGTATTCGCCGAACAGCGCCTGCTGGAAGGCGTCCCCTTGCGGAACCAGGCCCTTGACGCCTTCGACATCCCAGGTGCTGGCGCACGCCGACAGGAAGCCGACCGATACGCTGACGAGAAGAGCCTTCTTGAGCATGCTTGTGGAGTCCTTCTGAGTCGTTCCAGCCCGAATATGTCGCTTTCCCGGTTGCGCCCCCCTGCGGACGTTCGGGGTCACACGCGCTTTTGGCGGTGTGAACCACCTCGGCACCGGACGTTTTGCCGGCACAGAAGCACACACCGTTGTTAAAGGCGGGTCTTTTCAACGTCAAGCGTTGCAACCGAAGGATCGTGGAAATTTCCTGCATTCGCAGCAGGATTATCCGTGACTAGGGCTGAAGGCATAGCTAATTCATGGTTTGTTCGCGGATGTATGTTAAGCTTGTCGATCATGACCCCGACCCTGTGCCGTGACTGCCTGACGGAGATCCCCGCCCCCGTGGACGCCTGCCCGGCGTGCGGTTCCACCCGCGTGCGCCGTCACCCGGAGTTGTTCGACCTGACGTTGGCGCATGTGGATTGTGATGCCTTCTATGCCGCCATCGAGAAGCGCGACCGGCCGGAGTTGCGCGACCGCCCGCTGCTGATCGGCGGTGGCCATCGGGGTGTCGTCGCCACCGCCTGCTATATCGCCCGCCGCTACGGCCCGCGCTCCGCCATGCCCATGTACAAGGCGCGGCAACTGTGTCCCGATGCGGTGGTGCTGCGGCCGGACATGGCCAAGTACGCGGCCGTGAGCCGCCAGATCCGGGCCCTGTTCGAGGCCTGCACGCCGCTGGTCGAACCGCTGGCGCTGGATGAAGCCTTCCTCGATCTCGGCGGCATGGCGGCGGTGCTGGGCGAGAGTCCGGCGGCGGTGCTGGCGCGGCTTCAGAACCGCATCCGCGACGAGATCGGCATCACCGTGTCCGTGGGGCTCAGCTACAACAAGTTCCTGGCCAAGATGGCCTCCGATCTCGACAAGCCGCAGGGGTTCGCCGTCATCGGCCGGGCCGAGGCGCGGGCGTTCCTGGCGCCACGGCCGGTGCGCGACATTCCCGGTGTCGGTGAAGCTTTCGCCCGGCGGCTGTTCCAGGCCGGCTACCGCAGCATCGGCGATCTGCAAACGGTGTCGGAGGCGCGGCTGGCGCAGCAGTTCGGCAAGCTCGGCCGGGCGCTGGCGCAGCGGGCGCGCGGCGAGGACGCCCGGGCGGTGACGCCGGAACGGCCAGCCAAGAGCGTCTCCGCGGAGACCACTTTCAACGCCGACATTCGCCGTCTGGACGCCCTGGAGGCGGAGTTGTGGCCGCTGTGCGAGAAGGTGGCGCTGCGCTGCCGTCGTGGCGACGTGGCCGGCCGCACGGTGGTGCTGAAGTTGAAGACCCGTGACTTCCGCACCCTCACCCGCAGCCACCGTCTGCCCGATCCGACGCAAAGGGCCGATGTCATCTGGCAGCACGGTCGTGCGCTTCTGAAGCCGGAGGCCGACGGCCGTGCCTTCCGCCTGATCGGCATCGGAGTCGCGGACCTGTGCGACCCGCGTTTGGCGGATCAGCCCGATCTTTTTACCCGTCATGGCGATCGTGACGCGAATCGTGCCCGCGCCATTGAGGATTTGCGCGAAAAATTTGGGCAGGAGACGATCATACGGCGAACTTTTGCGCATCAGGCTCTACCGGAGGAGTGACTCCTTTCCACCTGCATGGTAGTTTTATGGCTGGATCGTAGAAACCGATTCAACGGCACCAGGGAGAAGCCCATGAAGACCGAACCCATTTCGGCGGTCGTGCCGGCGCCCCTGGAGGCTGCCCCAAGACCGCCGTCATCCGCCGCCCTCGCGGTCCCCGGCGTTTCGCCGTCGGAGGCGCAGGCGTCCGTTTCCTCCTCCGATGCTTCACTGACCTCCGCCGCCTCGGCTGGTGGAGGCGCGTCGACGGCCCAGCAGGCGCCGGGGTGGAGTGATGTGGCGCGCGTTGATGCCATCCGCCGCGAGGGGGCCCGTGGCACCGCGTCCACGTCGGAGGCGATGGCGTCCCAGCGAGTCGCCCTGTCGCGTCTGCGTATCGAGGCGCTGATGCTGGAGGCGCAGATGGCCGCCGCCGCTGGCGATGCCGAACGGGCGCGCGCCGTCGCTCGCGCCGTGCGAACCGAGGCGGGCAATATCCGTCAGGCCCTGCGCGGCAGTCTGGAGGCGGGGCAGGGCGTGCTTGCGGCTTCGACCGCAGCCTCGACGGCGGTTAGCCGCGCCCAGGCCGCCGCCCGGGATGCCGCCAGCCAGGAGAGCGGCGATCCCACCGCCATGGCGCCGTGGCGCGGCGCGCCGTCGCCGCGCGATTCGGCGGCGGTGGAAGCGGCGCCGGCCGGCACCCCGACCTCGAACCTGCACCGCAGCGCCTACGAGGCCCTGCGGCGGGCGCAGCAGGTGCTGGACCAATTGGCGCGCATGGACTGGAGTCGCCGCGTCGACTCCGGGATCGACGATGCCAGCCGCGACCTGCGGGCCGCCGCCGGTGCCGCCGACGCGGCTTCGCTGGTCAACCGGCTGGAGGTCGAGGACGGCGCCCTGTGGGGCGGCTACAACGGCCTGGCCTGAGCATCGTTCTCGCGGCCCCGCGATGGGCAAGGGCGGCGCATCGGGCGTCGCCGTCATAGTCATCTTCGAAGCGTGTCATCGGCGCCGGCAAAAATGTCTGCGCGGCGGCTGCGGCACACGTTTCCCCCATGCATGGCTTCACGGACCGTGCTATATGTGTGCCATGGGTGCCGGTTTGTGCCGGGCCAAGGCATATGACGTTCGAGGGGACTTCGACACCGCATGCAGCGTTTGTCGAAATCAGTGAAGCCGGATGCGGAAACCGTGGGTCTTCAGGCCCTGGCGTTTCTCGCCGCCGATGACCAGCTTCTCGACCGTTTCATCGCCTTGACCGGAATGGGACCGGCAGAGTTGCGAGACCGCGCGCAGGACCCCGTGGTTCTTGGGGCGGTTCTCGATTTCCTTCTGGCCGACGATTCCCTGGTGCTCGCCTTTGCCGCCGCCAGTGATCTTTCGCCCGAAGCCCCCGGGCAGGCCCGCAAGGCCCTGCCGGGATCAACGGCGGACGGCTGGTAACGGCCTTACTCCACCCGCGATCCGCCCGACTGAGTTACTGTCCGCCGCGCCGGCAAGGGAGGCGTGTGCGTCTTAGTGAGTTGGATACGAGCACCATGGCGTGGAAACGAGATGCCGGGGACTTTCCCGGTCACAACGGCCCGGGCATGAACCGGCGGTCCCGTTACGATGACGATGCTGGCGGCCCCCCGGCGACTCCGACCGAGGCGTCCGTCAAGTGGTTCAATGCCTCGAAGGGCTTCGGTTTCGTGAAGACCGAGCCGGCTGGCGAGGATGCTTTCCTGCACGTTTCCGTGCTGGAGCGCGCCGGTCTGTCGGCCCTGCCCGAGAACACCCGCATCTCCTGCACCGTCCGCCCCGGCGGCAAGGGTTTGCAGGTGGACGCCGTGGTTTCCGTCCTTGAGATGGGTACCCCGTCCAGCGGTGGTGGCTTCGGCGGCGGTGATCGCGGCGGCTTCGGCGGCGGCGACCGCGGTGGCTTCGGCGGTCGTGACCGCGGCGGCTTCGGCGGCGACCGTGGTGGCTTTGGCGGTGGCGATCGCGGCGGCTTCGGCGGCGGTGGTTTCGGTGGCGGCCGCGGTCGTCCGGAAATCATCGGCGAGTCCGAGGGCGTGGTGAAGTTCTTCAACACCGAGAAGGGCTTCGGCTTCGTGACCCCCGATGACGGCGGCCGTGACATCTTCGTGCACATCCGCGCCGTGGAACGCTCGGGCCTTCAGGGCCTGAACGAAGGCCAGCGCGTGAAGCTGTCGGTCAGCCAGGGCCAGAAGGGTCCGCAGGCCGAGCGCATCGAGATCGCCTAAGGCGATCTTGCCTGCGGGCACGCACTGAACGACGACGGCCGGCCACCAGCACGGGGGCCGGCCGTCCGCGTCTTGTGACCGTCCTTCCCCATGCGGGGCTACAGGGCGAGGGAGGTGTGCGCTCCGATGCGCCTGCCTCGATCCTGCCGCCATCCACACGGACGAAAGGCGCCGTGGCCCTATGGCCAGCGGCGCCTTTCGTCCGTGTGGTAGGGGCGGGGGGACTCGAACCCCCAAGACCGAAGCCACTCGATTTTGAGTCGAGCGCGTCTACCAGTTCCGCCACGCCCCCATCAGCTTGGGATGCCCACGTTCTACACCGCTTGCGCCGTCTCCGCAACGGCTCGCGAACATTGCTCCTGCCTGCCCAACCTGATAAAGGACGGCCGGCACATCCCCGCAAGGAGCCCCGTTTCCGTGCTACAGCGGACCTATGACTGGACCATGCGCCAGGCAAGCCAGCCCCACGCCCTGTGGATGCTGGCGGCGATCTCCTTCATCGAAAGCTCCATTTTCCCGATCCCGCCCGATGTTCTGCTGATCCCCATGGTTTTGGCGGCCCGGGCGCAGGCGTGGCGCATCGCCGCCGTCTGCACGGTGGCGAGCGTGGCCGGGGGCTTCGCCGGCTATGGCATCGGCTACTTCCTGTTCGAGAGCATCGGCCAGGCGGTGCTGAACTTCTATGGTTATCTGGACAAGTTCGAGGCCTTCAAGGGGCTGTACAACGAATGGGGTGCCTGGATCGTCGGCATGGCCGGCTTCACGCCGTTCCCCTACAAGGTCATCACCATCGCCAGCGGCGTCACCCAGCTTGATCCGGTGGTGTTCGGCATCGCCTCGGCGGTGTCGCGGGCGGCGCGGTTCTTCCTGGTGGCGGCGCTGCTGTGGAAGTTCGGCCCGCCGATCCGCGCTTTCATCGAAAAACACCTGGGCAAGTTGACGTTGGCCTTCTTCGTCCTCTTGTTCGGCGGCTTCGCACTGCTCAAATTGCTGTGACCATGACCCTGACCTCCGACCGTCTGGTGCCGCTGGCGATCTTCGCCGTCTGCGCCCTCTCCCTCGCCGCCGCTTTCACGCTGGAGCATGTCTTCGGCGTCATGCCGTGCATCCTGTGCCTGTGGCAGCGGGTGCCCTATGCCGTCGCCGGCGCGCTGGCGGCGGTGGCGCTGGTGCCGGGCATGCCGGCCGAGGCGCGCCGCTGGCTGGTGGCGCTGTGCGGCGTGGCATTCCTGGTCAACCTCGGCATCGCTTCCTATCACGTCGGGGTCGAACAGCACTGGTGGGCCGGCACGGCGCAATGCGTCGCCCCCGCCGGCGCCGCGCCGCAAACCCTGGCCGAGTTGCAGGCGGCGCTGGAAAATCCGCCCACCCTGGCGCGGTGCGATGAAGTGGGCTGGTCCCTGTTCGGGATCTCGCTGCCCGGCTACAATGTGGCCTTCAGCCTGTTGCTGGGTGCCGGCTGTCTGCTGGCTGCCGCCCGGTCCGAGTTGTGGAGACGCCGCTGACCATGGATACCACCCCCGACCGCCGCACCCTCCGTCGCACCGGTGACGACCGCCTGCCGGGCGAGCCCTCGCGCGAGGAGTTCCTCGACCGCCTGTGCCGGGTCAACCAAGCCGGTGAATACGGCGCCGTGCGTATCTATGAGGGGCAACTCGCGGTGCTCGGTCGGACCGAGATCGGCCCCACCCTGCGCCACATGCTGGACCAGGAGAAGGAGCATCTGCGCTACTTCTCCGACGCTCTTGGCGCTCGTCAGGGCCGGCCGACGGTCTTGCAACCGCTATGGCATGTGATGGGGTTCGCCCTTGGCGCCGGCACCGCCCTGCTTGGCGAGAAGGCGGCCATGGCCTGCACGGTGGCGGTGGAAGAAGCCATCGACGAGCATTACGCCGAACAACGCGACAAGCTGGGCGACGACGAGGCGGAGCTGCGCGACACGGTGGAGCGGTTCCGCCTGGAGGAACTGGAGCACCGCGACATCGGCTATGAGAACAAGGCGGAGGAAACGCCGGGCTACACCCTGCTCTACAGCATGGTGCGCAACGGCTCCAAGCTGGCGATCTGGTTGAGCAGCCGGATCTGACGCCGACGGACGGCGCCCGGCTCTAGTCCAACTCGCGCACCACCCGGAATCCGACCACATAGCTCCACACGTCGGCGGCATTGCGGGCACGGGCGGCCGAGGCGGCCAGCAGCGGCACGTAATACCAGGCGCCACCGCGCATCACCCGGTCGCGGCAGCCGGGATCTGGTTGCCACGGCTGCTGACGGCCGGCGGGGGCGCCGCCGGGGGTCCAGCAATCGGCCGTCATCTCCCACAGGTTGCCGTTCATCTCGGTCAGGCCCCAGGCATTGGCCGGATAGGCGCCGGTGGGCACGGTGCCGCCGTGCTCCACCACCGGCCCGTCGCAGCCGCGGCAATTGGCCAGCCCAGGCCGCATGGCCTCGCCCCATGGATAAAGGCTGGTGGAGCCGGCGCGGGCGGCCCATTCCCATTCCACCTCGCTCGGCAGCCGGTAGCGGTGGCCGGTGCGGCGCGACAGCCAGACGGCATAGGCTTCGGCGTCGGCCAGGGTGACGTTGATGACCGGCCGGTCGCCGCGTCCCCAGCCATGATCCCTCTGCCCGCCGCGACAGCCGCCCTCGGCGACGCAGGCTTCCCACTGGCGCCAGGTGATCTCGCCGCGGGCGATGGCGAAGGGGCGGGTGATCTCCGCCCCGCGCGGGGCGGCGTCGGGCACGCGGGCATCGCCGAGGGTGAAGCGGCCGGCCGGCACGGCGACCATGACCGGGCAGACGGCGCAATCCTGCATCAGCGGCTGGGGCGCCGGGGCGGCGTCCGATGCGGCGGGCGGCGGAACCGCCGTCAGCGCCGCCAGGACGGCCAGCCCGGCCACCACGGACCGGGCAATGAGTGACGCAGCCACGGCCGGCATCTAGTCCTTTCCCCCGTCCTTGAGCGCAAGACCCGCCGCCCATTCCTGCCGTACCTCGGGGTCGGCTTCGTGGGTGGCACTCTGATCATGGGCGGCACTATATCCCGCCCGGTCCTCCAGTCTAGCCAGCGCCCACACGGCGGCCCCGCGCGCCAGGGGAGAGGTGTCGTGACGGGCAGCCTCATGCACCAGGGGCAGAAATCCGGGATCGCCGCTGTTGCCGATGGCGATGAAGACGTTGCGGACGAAGCGGTCGCGGCCGATGCGCTTGACCGGCGAGGCGCTGAACAGCTGCCGGAAGTCGGCATCGTCCAGCCGCGCCAGATCGGCCAGACGCGGCGCCAGGAACTCGGCGCGGGGGCGGAAGGCTTCGTGCGGCGTCAGGTGCCCGAAGCGGTTCCACGGACAGACGGCGAGGCAGTCGTCGCAGCCATAGATGCGGTTGCCGATCAGCGGCCGCAACTCGCGCGGGATCGGTCCCTTGTTCTCGATGGTCAGGTAGCTGATGCAGCGGCGGGCGTCGATCTCCCGCGCCGCCGTGAGCGCGCCGGTGGGGCAGGCGGGCAGGCAGCGGGCGCAGGTGCCGCAATGATCGCCCTCCGGCGGGTCGGGCTCCACCTCCAGGGTGGTCAGGATCTCGCCGAGGAACAGCCAGGAGCCGTAATCCCGCGACACCAGGTTGGTGTGCTTGCCCTGCCAGCCCAGCCCGGCCTGGGCGGCCAGCGGTTTTTCCATCACCGGGGCGGTGTCGACGAAGACCTTGATGTCGCCGCCGAAGCGGGCGATCAGCCCCTGGCCCAGGGTCTTCATGCGGCCCTTGATCCAGTCGTGATAGTCGCGGTTGCGGGCATAGACCGAGATATGGCCGCGCGTCGGGTGGGCCTGGAGGGCGCGCGGATCGTGGCCGGGGCCGTAGTTGACGCCCAGCACGATGGCCGTCACCGCCTGCGGCCACAGGCTTTGCGGGTTGGCGCGACGGTCGGCGGTATCGGCCATCCACGCCATGTCGGCATGGCGGCCGTCGGCGAGGTAGCCGTCGAGGCGGGCGCGCACCTGCGGCGGCAGCGTGGCGCGGGTGATGCGCACGCTGTCGAACCCGAGGCGCCGGGCCTCCTCCACGATGACCTGCTTGGTGTCCGCCATGACCGCCAGATAGGCCCGCGCAGGCGCCTACGCCAGCGGGGCGATGTCGCCGCGCGCCTGATCCTCGTCGAAGCGGGCGGCGAAGTCGGCCAGCCGGCCGTCCTCGATGGCGCCCCGGATGCCGCGCATGAGATCCTGGTAATATTGCAGGTTGTGCTGCGTCAGCAGCATCATGCCGAGGATTTCCTCGCAGCGGATCAGGTGGTGCAGATAGGCGCGGCTGTACTGGCGGCAGGCGGGACAGGAACAGTCGGCATCCAGCGGGCGCGGGTCGTCCATGTGCCGGGCGTTGCGCAGGTTCACCGTGCCGCGACGGGTGAAGGCCTGCGCCGTGCGGCCCGAGCGGGTCGGCAGCACGCAGTCGAACATGTCGATGCCGCGCATCACCGCGCCGACGATGTCCGCCGGCTTGCCGACGCCCATCAGGTAGCGCGGCTTGTGCTGCGGCATCAGCGGGGTGGTGAATTCCAGCGTCGAGAACATGGCCTCCTGCCCCTCGCCGACCGCCAGGCCGCCGACGGCGTAGCCTTCGTAATCGAGGGCGTTCAGTGCCTCCACGCTCTCCCGCCGCAGGTCCTCGAACACCGAACCTTGGACGATGCCGAACTGGCCATAGCCGGGGCGGGCGACGAAGGCCCGGCGCGACCGTTCCGCCCACCGCATGGATAGGCGCATGCTTTCGGCCGCCTGCTCGTGGGTGGCGGGGAAGGGGGTGCATTCGTCGAACGCCATGGTGATGGTGGCGTCGAGCAGGTGCTGGATCTCGATCGATCGTTCCGGCGTCAGGTGGTGGCGGGAGCCGTCGACGTGGCTCTGGAAGGTGACGCCGTCCTCGGTCAGCTTGCGCAGCTTGGCGAGGCTCATGACCTGGAAGCCGCCCGAGTCGGTGAGGATCGGCCCGCGCCAGTTCATGAAGTTGCGCAAGCCCCCCAGCGCCGCCACCCGCTCCGCCGTCGGGCGCAGCATCAGGTGATAGGTATTGCCGAGGATGATCTGCGCGCCGGTCGCCCGCACCTCCTCGGGGCGCATGGCCTTCACGGTCGCCGCCGTGCCGACCGGCATGAAGGCGGGCGTATCGATGGTGCCGTGGGCGGTGTGGACGCGCCCGAGGCGGGCGGCGCCGTCGGTCTTCAGAAGCTCGTAGCGGAAAACGTGGGTCACGCGGGAATGTCCTCGTCGCAGCGTTCCAACAGGCTGCCGTCGCCATAGGAATAGAAGCGGTAGCCGGTGTCGATGGCATGGGCATAGGCCGCCCGCATGCGGTCCAGGCCGCAGAAGGCGCTGACCAGCATGAACAGGGTGGAGCGCGGCAGGTGGAAGTTGGTCACCAGCCGGTCGACCATGCGGAAGCGCCAGCCGGGGGTGATGAAGATGTCGGTCGGGCCGTTGAAGGGATGCAGCACGCCGGCCTCGTCGGCGGCACTTTCCAGCAGGCGCAGGGCGGTGGTGCCCACCGCCACCACCCGGCCGCCGGCGGCGCGGGCGGCGTTGACGGCCGCCGCCGCCTCTGCCGTCACCTCGCCGATCTCGGCATGCATGCGGTGCTCGGCGGTGTCGTCGGCGGTGACCGGCAGGAAGGTGCCGGCGCCGACGTGCAGGGTCACGAACACCCGCGACACGCCGCGCGCCTCCAGCCGGGCCAGCAGGTCCGGCGTGAAGTGCAGGCCGGCCGTCGGGGCGGCGACGGCGCCTTCCTTCTCCGGCGCGGCATAGACGGTCTGGTAGTCGGTGCGGTCGCGCTCGTCATCGGCGCGGCCCATGTAGGGCGGCAGCGGAATGTGGCCGTGGGCCTTGAGCGCGTCCATGAGCGCCTGGCCGCCACGGTCGAACTTCAGCCGCACGTCGCCGCCGTCCTTGTCTTCCACCACGGCCTCGAAGCCGTCGGCGAAGGTGATGGTGTGGCCCGGCTTCAGCTTCTTGGCGCCCTTGGCGAAGGCCCGCCAGGTGTCGTCGGCGAGCCGCAGGTGCAGCGTCACCTCCACCTTGGCCTCGCCGCGCCGGCCCATCAGGCGGGCGGGAATGACGCGGGTGTCGTTGAACACCATCACGTCGCCGGGCTGGAGCAACTCCGGCAAGTCCCGCATGACGCGGTCGTCCAGCCCATCGGCGCGGACATGCAGGCAACGGGCGGAGTCGCGGGGCGAGACCGGGCGGTCGGCGATACGCTCGCGGGGGAGATCGAAATCGAAGGCGTCAACGCGCATGGCGGGCGGCGGGGCTCGGCGGCTGGAAACGGGGGCGGCGGCGGGCGGCCCCACTTGGGGAATTCGCCGCCGCCGACGGTATGCCCGATGGCGGAACAGCGGACAAGCGCGGTCCCGTCGGGCGGCGCATCATGCTATGGTGATCCGCCGCGGGCAAGGGACGCGAAGCCCACCCGCCTGTCTTCGGGGGAGGAGACGGCCGCCGGCATGGAGGGGTTCCGATGGCCGACAGCACCACAGCCGCGCCCGCGCCGCTGCGCGAGGCGCTTTCCCGCCACCCGTTCTTTTCCGACCTCACGGCCGAGCGACTCGACCGCTTGGCCGCCTGCGCCCGGTTGCGGGAGATCGCCGCCGGCGAAATCCTGTTCCACCAGGGCGGCGACGCCGATCGCTTCTTCGTCCTGACACGCGGCAGCGTCCGCGTCGAGAGCCGCACCAACGGCCGCGCCCGCGTGCTGCAAACCTTGCACGAGGGCGACGTGCTCGGGTGGTCGTGGCTGACGCCGCCGTTCCGCTGGGCCTTCGATGCCCGCGCCGCCGCCCCCATTCAGGTGGTGGAGGTGGCGGTGGGGCCGCTGCGCGAGGCTTTCGCCGCCGACGGCGCCTTCGGTTATGCCATCGTCGGCCGCTTCGCCGGAGTGATGGGCCAGCGGTTGCGCGCCGCCCACATGCAGATGCTGGAACAGGACGACGGCTGAAGCGGGCAACGCAGCGTTTCCACCGGCGGTCTTTTCGCCGGGGGCGATGGCCCTCATCTTGAGGGCAAAGAAACATTCGCCCCTTGGAGGCTCCGCCATGCCCGCCGTATCCGCCCCCACCGCCGCCGCGTTCTCGCGCACCGTCGCCCGCGTGGTGGCGGGGATGCCGACCGAGGACGGCGCCGGCGTGCGCCTGACCCGTCTGGTCGGACAGCCGCGCCTGCCGGACCTCGACCCGCTGCTGATGCTCGACCGTATCCAGAGCGACGATCCCGGCGCCTATATCGCCGGCTTTCCGCCCCACCCGCATCGCGGCTTCGAGACCGTCACCTATCTCGTGCAAGGCCGCATGCGCCACCGTGACAACCACGGGCACGAAGGGCTGATCACCGATGGCGGCGTGCAGTGGATGACCGCCGGGCGCGGCATCGAGCATTCGGAGATGCCGGAGCAGACCGACGGCCTTCTGTTCGGCTTCCAGCTGTGGCTCAACCTGCCGGCGGCAGAGAAAATGCGCGAGCCCTGGTATCGTGACATTCCCGCCGCCGATCTGGCCCGCCTGACACCGGCGCCGGGGGTGGCGGTGACGCTGATCGCCGGCCGCTGGGACGGCGCGGAAGGCCCGGCGCCGCAGCGCACCACGGCGCCGTTCATCGCCGACGTGGCCTTGGCGCCGGGGGCGGTGGCGGACATTCCCCTGCCTGCCGGTCATGCCGCCTTCATCAATCCCTTCGCCGGCAGTGTCACCCTCGGCCCGGATGGCAGCGGCGAGCGCGTCCATGACGGGTGGCTGGCGGTGCTGGAGGACGGGGCCGGGGTGCGGGCCGTCGCGGACGACTCCGCCGGCGCCCGCCTGCTTGTGGTCGCCGCCCGGCCGTTGCACGAACCCATCGCCAAGTACGGTCCCTTCGTCATGAACACCCGCGACGAGCTGATCCAGGCGGTGGAGGATTACCGCGGCGGCCGGTTCTGAAGCAGCCGCGTGACGCGGCCGAGGCCGCGGCCGGCACGCCCCAGCCGAACACCACGGCGGTCAAAGGGCTGAGGCCCTGATGGCAGCTCTGGCTCCAGCGGATCGGGCCTGCCACCGGTTGCTCCGTCCCTTCCTGGCCGCCTTCGAGGGCCGGGCAGCACCCTTCAACCGCCGAGACGCCGCGTGGTCCTTAGCCAAGCCGGCAACGGCGGGCCTTGCACCGCCGGTCCGCCAGCATCGTCGAGGGCGTCGGCCAGCTTCACCACGCACCCCTGCAACCGCGCGTCCTCCGCCAGCCGCAGCGCGGTTTGAATGGCGATGCGGAGGTGCAGATGGGTATCGCTGCCAGCACGGGAAGAGGCGATCGGCACGGAAATCCTCGCAGGGGCCTGAGCCGGTGGAGACACCGGCGCTTGAGTGCTTCTACCTCCTTCACATACTATGAAGTGCGCTGCTCAGCAACTATTATGGGTTTATCCATAAACAAGCACCTTTTAGGTGCGAGGGTGAGGTCGGCCTGTCGGCTTGGGGAGAGCGGTGCGGAACGGCCCAGCCGGACACCCTGGCAGCTGATCGCCTTCGGCACCCACATCCAGCAGCGGCTGAAGCGCGCCATCGTAGGCTTCGCCCAGGGTCGTCAGGGGTGTCGGGGTGGAGTCGGAAACCGGCCCCGGCTGTGCGGGTGCCGGCCGAAGGTCGTGGCCGTCGCCACCCTCGGACATCGCGAGAGGACCATATCCGGCGGCGAACAGGCCGGGCCGCGCCTGCCGGGAAACCATGCGCCCCGGCAGGTACGGTGATGTCCGTCTTGACGGCGAAGTCGATGTTGGGGCCTCTGCCCCAGGCCAATGGCGATGTTCGGCACATCGGCCGGATCGGCGGGCGTTTTGTCGCCAGGAGCTTGTCGTCCTGCTCCCGGCCTCGCTCAGTCCTCCAGCTTGGGGTCGATCAACTGGCCGAACAGGCGGCGCACGCCATCGCCCCACTGCTTGCGCAGGCCGAGCAGGTAGGGGTCGTCTTCCTCCAGGGTGCGGCGGTGGAAGGTGCGGTACTGGTCGGTCTTGGCCACCAGCACGTCGATGGGCAGGCCGACCGACAGGTTGGAGCGCATGGTGCTGTCCATGGACACCAGGGCGCACTTCACCGCCTCCGGCAGCGGCGTCTCGGGGCCGATGACGCGGTCGAGGATGGGCTTGCCGTACTTCGTTTCGCCGATCTGGAAGAACGGCGTCAGCGGCCCGGCCTCGATGAAGTTGCCGGCGGCGTAGATCATGAACAGCCGCATGGGGCCGCCCTTGATCTGGCCGCCCAGGATGAAGCTGGCGATGAAGTCGGCGCCGTGCTGTTGCAGCGCGTCGCCGTCGTCCTGGTACACATGCCGCACCGCCTGCCCCACCAGCTTGGCGGCGGCGTTCATGCCCGGCACGGTGAGCATGGTGGAGCCCTTCTTGCGCTTTTCGCCGCCGGGCAGGCGCACCTTGTCCTCCAGCTGGCTGGCGACCGCCTGGGTGATGGCCAGATTGCCGGCCGACAGCAGCACCAGGATGCGCTCGCCGGGCTTTTCCCAGACCCGCATCTTGGAGAAGGCGGAGATGTGGTCGACGCCGGCATTGGTGCGGCTGTCGGAAACCATAACCAGGCCATCGTTCAACAGAAGGCCGAGACAATAGGTCATGACGGTCGTTTCTTGTCGGGTGCGGGCAGGTCGGACGCGGCTTCAGGCCACCAGCAGGAAGTCGCGGGCGATCTGGGCGCTCAACGCCGAGTTGCGGTTGATGAAATCGGTGAGGAAGCGGTGCAGGCCGCGCCGGGTGATGTCCTGGGTGCGGGTGTAGTGCAGGCGGGCGTGCATCTCCCCGGCCATGCGGCAGCATTCCAGACGGGGGCCGAGCATGTCCAGCTGCTGATGAACCACATCGTAGCAGGCGTGCAGCGAGCGCGGGAACTCGTCGCGCAGGATCAGCAGTTCCGCCACGTTGCGCGGCTTGATGGTGTCGCGGTAGATCAGGCGATAGGCCTTGAAGGCCGACAGCGACCGCAGCAGGGCGCCCCACTGGTAGTAGTCCACCGCCTCGTCAGTGCGTTCCTCGTCCGGGGCCAGCACATGGTATTTCACGTCCAGCAGGCGGGCGGTGTTGTCGGCCCGCTCCACGAAGGTGCCGAGGCGGGTGAAATAGAACCCCTCGTTTTGCAGCATGGTGCCGACGGTGGTGCCACGGAACAGGGCGGAACGGTCCTTCACCCAGTCGAAGAAGTCGCGGAAGCCGGTGTCGAGGAGGTGCGAATACTGCATCTCCTTGATCTCCAGCCAGGCGGCGTTGAGGCACTCGAACATCTCCGACGGGATGGCGTTGCGCTCGGCGCGGGCGTTCTCGCGCGCCTGCCGCAGGGAACTGTAGATCGACGACGGGTTGTCGGGGTCGAGTGCCATGAAGGCGATGACCGCCCCGGCGGTGATGGACTGCTGGCGCGCCTCGTACAGCGGCCGCTGGCCGGCGATGATGAGGGCGGGCAGCCACTGTGACGACGAATCCTCGCCGTCGGCGGCCGGCAGCTGGCTCATGCGGTGGCTGACGTCGAGGATGCGGGCCATGTTCTCGGCCCGCTCCACATAGCGCGCCATCCAGTACAGGTTGTCGGCGGTACGGCTCAGCATGCTCAGCGCTCCAGAACCCAGGTGTCCTTGGTGCCGCCGCCCTGCGACGAGTTCACCACCAGCGAGCCGTCGCGCATGGCGACGCGGGTCAGCCCGCCCGGCACCACGGTGATGTCCTCGCCGTAGAGCACGAACGGCCGCAGGTCGACGTGACGCGGGGCGATGCCCTGCTCCACGAAGGTCGGGCAGGTGGACAGCGCCAGCGTCGGCTGGGCGATGAACATGCCGGGGTCCTTCAGGATACGCTGGCGATAGGCGCTGATTTCCTCCCGCGTCGCCTTGGGGCCGACCAGCATGCCGTAGCCGCCGGAACCATGGACCTCCTTCACCACCAGCTCCTCCAGGTGGTCGAGCACGTACTTGCGGTCGTCCTCGCGGTTGAGGTGGTAGGTCGGCACGTTGGCGAGGATCGGCTCCTCCCCCAGATAGAAGCGGATCATCTCCGGCACGTAGTCATAGATCGCCTTGTCGTCGGCGATGCCGGTGCCGACGGCGTTGGCCAGCGTCACCCGGCCCTTGCGGTAGGCCTGGAACAGCCCCGGCACGCCGAGCAGGCTGTCCTTGCGGAACACCCGCGGATCAAGGAAATCGTCGTCGATCCGGCGGTAGATGACATCCACCCGCTTCGGCCCTTCGACGGTGCGCATGTAGACGGTGTCTTCCTCCACGAACAGGTCGTGGCCCTGCACCAGATCGACGCCCATTTCGTCGGCCAGGAAGGCGTGCTCGAAATAGGCGCTGTTGTACTGGCCGGGCGTCAGCACCACCACGGTCGGGTTTTCCACATGCGCCGGCGCCGCGTAGCGCAGATTCTGCACCAACTGGTTGGGGTAGTGGTTGACCGGCGCCACCGCGTGGATGTCGAACAGGTCGGGGAACAGGCGCATCATGATCTCGCGGTTCTCCAGCATGTAGGAGACCCCGGAGGGCGTGCGCAGGTTGTCTTCCAGCACCGAGAAGCTGTTCTCGCCGGTGCGCACGATGTCGACGCCGGCGATGTGGACATAAATGCCCTTGGGCGGCGTGAAGCCCTTCATCTCCTGGCGGAACTGCTCGTTCTGGAGCACCAGCCGTTCCGGTACCTTGCCGGCGCGGATGATCTCCTGCCCGTGGTAGACGTCGGCGATGAAGGCGTTCAGCGCCTTTACCCGCTGGCAGACGCCGTTGGAGACGGTCTTCCATTCGTCCTTGGACAGGATGCGCGGGATGATGTCGAAGGGGATCAGGCGTTCCTTGCCGGAGGTGTCGCCGTAGACCGCGAAGGTGATGCCGATGCGGCGGAACAGCATGTCCGCCTGCCGGTGACGATGGCCGAGGCTGTCGGCTGGCTGCCGCCGCAGCCAGGTGTCATAGGTCTGATAGGGTTCCCGGATGTGGCCGTTCGGGCACATCTCGTCGAAGGCCGTGGTCGCCATGCTCCCCCTTTCCGCTCATGTCGCTCGGCAACGACTGTGGGGCCATTTCGCGGCTGTTGTCACGCGCCGGATGCACAGCATCAGCACAAACGGGGCAGATGCTCACGCCGCAGGCAGAATGCCCAGGCCGGTGCCGCGAAAGCGGGCGTGGCGTTGGTCGGACCCGTGCATCCTGGGTGTCGAAGGGCCTTGCGACTCGACGCGACTCGGCAGCGTCCGGAGCCTGCATGGGGCCATGCGGCCAGCGCAGACCTTCTTGTCTCGCTTTTTCTCATGTACGGGTGCTACCCCTGGCCGGTCCTGTGGATAACTGCCCTCGCCGCCGGGAGTCCCGGCCCGCCGGAGGGGGCGGACGGACCCCAACCGGAGGGATGCCAAGCCCCATGTACCAAGACCGTATCAAACCCCAGTCCCTGTGGAGCAAGGTGGTGACGCCGGAAGAGGCGGCCTTGCACATCCGCGACGGCATGACCGTCGGCATGTCCGGCTTCACCCGCGCCGGCGAGGCCAAGGCGGTGCCGCTCGCCCTGGCCGAGCGCGGCCGGCGCGAGGACATCAAGATCACCCTGATGACTGGCGCCAGCCTCGGCAACGACCTCGACAAGACCCTGTCGGAGGCGCACGTCATCGCCCGCCGCCTGCCGTTCCAGTCCGACCCGGCGCTGCGCAAGCGCATCAACGCCGGCGAGGTCATGTTCATTGACCAGCACCTGTCGGAAACGGTGGAGATGCTGCGCTCCCGCCAGCTCGGCCCGGTGGACGTGGCCATCGTCGAGGCGGTGATGATCAAGGAGGACGGCTCCATCGTCCCCACCACCTCGGTCGGCAACTCCGCCACCTTCGCCATGCTGGCGGAAAAGGTGATCGTCGAGATCAACCTGACCCTGTCGCCGGTGATGGAGGGGCTGCACGACATCTATATCCCGACCCGGCGGCCGTTCCGTGGCCCCATCCCCATCACCAGTCCGCAGGACCGGGTGGGGCTGCCGTCGATCCCGGTGGACCCGTCGCGCATCGCCGCCATCGTCATCTCCGCCAAGCAGGACAGTTGCGCCAGCATCCAGCCGCCCGACGGCGAGACGCGGCGGATCGCCGGCCATC
>JAEWWF010000312.1 GCA_023396465.1 Pseudomonadota bacterium | reverse complement strand
GCCTGCGGGTGCGGCCGCTGCCGCGCAAGCCCCGCCGCCCGGCGGCCCCCAAGTCCCGCAAGCCCGAGGCCGCCGCCGACGGCAACGCGCTGGCGCCGGTCGGCACCAAGGACAAGCGCAAGGGTGGCGGCGGTCCCAAGCGGCCGCGCCGCGACATCGAGGACAGCCCCTTCGCCATCCTGCGCGACAAGGTAAGGATCACCGCGTGAGCGACGACGACACCCCCGACCCTGCCGCCCCGCCGCCGGGCGGCGGCGCCATCCGTCTGGACAAGTGGCTGTGGCACGCCCGCTTCTGCAAGACGCGCGGGCTGGCGCAAACGTGGTGTGGCTCCGGCCATGTCACCGTCAACGGCCGTACCGTCAGCAAGCCGTCGACCACCGTGAAGCCGGGCGACACCGTCAGCTTCCTGTCCGGCCCCTACCGCCGCACCGTGGTGGTGCGGGCCCCCGGCGAGCGGCGCGGCCCGGCGCCGGAGGCCCAGACCCTCTACACCGAGCCGACGCCGCCGGATCGGGTCACCGACGCTTTCATGCCCCACCGCCCGCGCGGCACCGGCCGCCCCACCAAGAAGGACCGCCGCGCCCTGGTCTCGCTGAAGGGCGACGGGCTGGAGTGACCGGCCGGCGCGGCCGGGGGTGGGCTTTTGTTTACTTGTCCCGGAACAGGCTTTGCGACACCTGCACCATCAGCGTGCGGAAGCGGTCGCCGTCGAGGCTCAGGTCGTCGCCGCCGACCGATCCGGCGACGTCGGCCAGCACCCGGTTCTCCTCGCAGAACACCGCCAGCACGGTCAGCCGCTCGCCGGTTTCCTCGGGCGGCACCTCGCCCCGGCACAGGGCGCGACCGGAGACGCGGCGGGGGGCGTTGAAGGCCAGGGTGACGTGATAGCGCCGGTCGCCGGCCTGGGCCGGATCGGTGGTCAGACGCAGGGTGCGGTATTCGGCGATGGCGCGGCCCATGGCCGCCAGCGCTACCTCCGCCACCCGCTCCGGGGACTCGCCGGGGAAGGGGGTGCCGTGCAGGGTGGCGAGCACCGGGCCGCGGCTGGCCGCCCACTGCATGAACTGGGCCGGTCCGGCGGGATCGCGGTAGCGGACGGAGGTGCGCGGCGCGTCGACGCAGGCGCTCACCAAGGTGGTGGCGACGCCGGCCGCCAGCGTCACAAGCTTTTTAAACATCCAGCCGCAACTCCTTGACCCGACGGGTCTTCCACGGGTTATCCCCATAACTCAGGGTATCCACAGGCTTGCGCAGGCGAACGCCTGCCGTCAATATGCGCCGCCCGCTCCCCTGGCAGAAGAGGCTCCCCCATGACGACGGATACGGTACCCGGCACCGCCAAGGATCCGCTGGACGGCGCCGCCCGCGAGCTGCGCGCCCGCATCCGCTACGTCTCGGCCCGCGACGAACTGACGGCGCCCGACAGCACCATCAACAAGGCCGCCGCCGACGAGCCGGTGTTCGTGCTGCGCGCGCGCGATCTGGTCGCCTCGCTGACCGTCGAGTATTGGGAGTTCTGCGCCCGCAACCGGGGCACCCCTGGCGACAAGCTGGAACGCGCCGACCGCCAGCGCCGGGCCATGGAAGCGTGGCTGGAAAAGCGCCTGCCGCAGCCGACGGCGGCCGGCGAGATGCCAACCGTCCGCACCGCCCATGTGGAGCGCAGCCACCCCCATTCCGTGCTGCGCAGCGCCCACCCGGAGGAGCCGGTGTTCGCCATCGTCGCCTCCGACGCCGTGGCGCAGGAAGTGGTGGAGTTCTGGGCTTTCATGGCCGAGCGCAACGGCGCCAAGCCGGCCAAGGTGGAAGCCGCCCTGGAAGTCGCCCGCGCCATGGCCGCCTGGACCAGCAAGCGCGTTGTCGGCCTTCAGGAGCGCAAGCCGCGTCCGGTGCTGTCCGACGCCTCGGCGGGCGGCGGCGGGGTGGTGCTGTCCACCCACCGGCCACACCACCGCAAGGTCACCCGCATCCGCTGCCTCGCCTGCGGCCATACCGAGAAGGTGGGCGAGCCGCCCTATTCGGAGGCGCTGCTGGCCTCCATCGCCGAAACCTGCGACGGCCCTTGCCCGTCCTGCGGGGCCGAGCCGGTGGCCGCCATCGGCGGCAATCCGCCGCGCCGGGTGCTGACCACCGAACTGGTGGACGGCTGAACGGCTGGGCGTCCGACAGGAACCTATTTTCCTACATATTGAACTTGGCCTTTTGTCATATACCATATATAGAAGGTCGCGTCGGCAATGCGGTTGGTCTTGGCGCCCAATGGGGCCTGCTTCGGCCACCGTGACGGCGTAAACCGAGTCATGACACAGGAACCGTCGCCGGCCCCTTCGCCGGCCGTCGCTGGCCGGCGCCGCCGCGAAGTCGGTCCTGTCGCAACCGCTGAAGGAGTGTCGTCGTGCTGAACGTTGTGCAGGTTCCTGAGGGTCCGCGGGTGCGGGTCGATCACAGCCGCGACGCCAAGCTGACCGATTTCGGCAAGGCGGTGCTGGAAGACCGTTATCTGCTGCCCGGCGAACGCTTCCAGGATCTGTTCGCCCGCGTCGCCAGCGCCTATGGCGACGACGATGCCCATGCCCAGCGCCTCTATGACTACATTTCCAAGCTGTGGTTCATGCCGGCGACGCCGGTGCTGTCCAACGGCGGCACCAATCGCGGCCTCCCCATTTCCTGCTTCCTGAACGAAGCCGATGACAGCTTGGACGGCATCGTCGGCCTGTGGACGGAAAACGTCTGGCTGGCGGCGCGCGGCGGCGGCATCGGCAGCTATTGGGGCAACCTGCGCTCCATCGGCGAGACGGTCGGCTCGGTCGGCAAGACCTCGGGCGTGGTGCCGTTCATCCGGGTCATGGACAGCCTGACGCTCGCCATTTCCCAGGGCTCGCTGCGGCGCGGCTCGGCGGCGGTCTACCTGCCGGTGGACCACCCGGAGATCGAGGAATTCGTCGAACTCCGCCGTCCCACCGGCGGCGATCCCAACCGCAAGGCCCCCAACCTGCACCATGGCGTGCTGCTGTCCGACGCCTTCATGCGGGCGGTGGAAGCCGATGCCGACTGGCCGCTCATCAGCCCGCGCGACGGCTCCATCATGCGCACCATCAAGGCCCGCGCCCTGTGGATTCGCATCCTGCTGGCCCGCGTCGAGACCGGCGAGCCCTACATCATTTTCAACGACACCGTCACCCGCCACCAGCCGCAGCATCACAAGCTGGCCGGGCTGCGGGTGAAGACGTCCAACCTGTGCGCCGAGATCACCCTGCCCACCGGCCGCGACCACATGGGCCAGGACCGCACCGCCGTCTGCTGCCTGTCGTCGCTCAACCTGGAAACCTGGGAGGAGTGGAAGGACGAGCCGCAGGTGATCGAGGACGTGCTGCGTTTCCTCGACAACGTGTTGCAGGACTTCATCGACCGGGCGCCGGACAGCATGGCCAAGGCGCGCTATTCCGCCATGCGCGAACGTTCGGTCGGGCTGGGCGTCATGGGGTTCCACAGCTTCCTGCAAAAGCAGGGCATTCCCTTCGAATCGGTGATGGCGAAGGTGTGGAACCGCACCATCTTCAAGCACCTCAAGACCCACGCCGACGCCGCCTCCAAGGCGCTGGCGGTGGAGCGCGGCCCCTGCCCCGACGCCGCCGACTACGGCTTCATGGAGCGGTTCAGCCACAAGACCGCCATCGCGCCGACCGCCTCCATCTCCATCATCTGCGGCGGCTCCAGCCCCGGTATCGAGCCCATCGCCGCCAACAGCTACACCCACAAGACGCTGTCGGGCTCCTTCAACGTCCGCAACCCGTACCTGAAGGCGCTGCTGGCCCAGAAAGGCCGCGACGACGAGGACACCTGGACCTCGATCACCGTCAACGAGGGCTCCGTCCAGCACCTGGACTTCCTGACCCAGGACGAGAAGGACGTGTTCAAGACCGCCTTCGAGCTGGATCAGCGTTGGGTGGTGGATCTGGCCGCCGACCGCACGCCGTTCATCGACCAGAGCCAGTCGGTGAACATCTTCCTGCCCGCCAACGTGCATAAGCGCGACTTGCACCAGTTGCACTATCAGGCGTGGAAGAAGGGCGTGAAGAGCCTCTACTACTGCCGCTCCAAGTCCATGGCGCGGGCCGAGGTGGTGGCCAACAAGGCGGTGCCGGACGCGCTGAAGGACCCGGCCCTGATGGCCCCGCCGGCCGTCGCCGCCGCCCTGGCCGCCGCCGCGCCGGCCTCCACCGATTACGAAGAGTGCCTAGCCTGCCAGTAAGGCCGGGCCCGCCTTCGCCGTTTTGACCGACAGGACCGTCATGCCCCTTCTCGACGCCAAGCCCGTCTACAAGCCCTTCGCCTACCCCTGGTGCTACGACGCCTGGCTCTTGCAGCAGCAGATCCATTGGCTGCCGGAGGAAGTGCCGCTGGCCGACGACGTGAAGGACTGGCACCACAAGCTGTCGGACAGCGAGCGTCACCTGATGACGCAGATCTTCCGCTTCTTCACCCAGTCGGACATCGAGGTGAACAACTGCTACATGCGGCATTACACCCGCGTGTTCAAACCGACCGAAGTGCAGATGATGCTGGCGGCGTTCTCCAACATGGAGACGATCCACATCGCCGCCTATTCGCACCTGCTCGACACCATCGGCATGCCGACGACGGAATACTCGGCCTTCCTCGACTACAAGGCGATGAAGGACAAGTACGATTACATGCAGGTCTGGGGCGTCGACACCAAGGAAGACATCGCCAAGACCCTGGCGGTGTTCGGTGCCTTCACGGAAGGGCTGCAGCTGTTCGCGTCCTTCGCGATCCTGCTCAACTTCCCGCGCTTCAACAAGATGAAGGGCATGGGGCAGATCGTGACGTGGTCGGTGCGCGACGAGACGTTGCACTGCAACTCCATCATCCGCCTCTACAAGACCTTCCTTCAGGAAAATCCGGACGTGGACCGGGCGAAGATCGAGGGCGAACTGTCGGACGCCTGCAAGACCATCGTCCACCACGAGGACGCCTTCATCGACCTGGCTTTCGAGCTGGGCGCGGTGGAGGGCCTGACCGCCGCCGACGTGAAGCGGTACATCCGCTACATCGCCGACCGCCGCCTGACGCAACTGGGCCTGGAGCCCCTCTATCTGATCGAGAAGAACCCGCTGCCCTGGCTCGACGCCATGCTGAACGCCGTCGAGCACACCAATTTCTTCGAGAACCGGGCGACGGAATATTCCAAGGCCGCCACCCAGGGAACCTGGGACGAAGCCTTCGCGTAAAAAATCGCCGGACGATGGAACCTTACCGCGCAGGTGAGGTTTACCCAATCGTACCCCGCATAAAACTCTCTCCACGAGTGACTCTATATCAAGCCGGCCCCGCGGTCCCCCGCCGCGGGGCCGGTGTCTGTTTGGAGACAGCAATCCGGGATGTCGTCGGGTAAACCGCGCCCCGCCCTGCCTCTGCCGTTGCTTTCCCGCATATCCGTCATCCCGACCGTTGCCAACCGGCCCGTGAGCCGCCATGCTGTCGCCTGCGAACCGCCCGAAGGTGTGGGGCCTGCGGGTGGGGTCGTGTGCGTAGGGAGGACCGACCCGTGACGCTGATTTCCGGAAGCGGTACCGTGGGGCCGCTGTTCGATCGCTTCTCCGTGCCCGACTGGGCCGGCGGCTGGGGCGGGGCGGCGGCGCCGCTCGATACCGTCGATGTCGACCGCCTGCGCGGCCTCAACGAACCGCTGACCCTCGACGAGGTGGAGCGGGTCTACATGCCGCTGGTCGAACTTCTGGTCACCCACATGGGCGCCCGCTGGGACCTGCGCCGGCGCCGCGCCCAGCTGTCGCGCCGGGTGGATCGCCATGGGCCGTTCATCGTCGGCCTGGCCGGCAGCGTCGCGGTCGGCAAGAGCACCACCGCCCGCGTGCTCGCCGCCCTGCTGCGGGCCGAGGGCCGCAAGGTGGCGCTGGTGCCGACCGACGGTTTCCTGCTGCCCAACGCCGTGCTCCAGGAACGCGGCCTGATGAACCGCAAGGGCTTCCCCGGCACCTATGATCTCAAGGCTTTGATTGGCTTCCTGACCGACGTTCGGCTTGGCCGTCCGGCCCAGGCCCCGGTCTACAGCCACCAGACCTACGACATCGTGCCCGATGCCAGCGTCACCGTGGAAGACGCCGAGGTGGTCATCCTGGAAGGGTTGAACGTGTTGCAGGTCGGTCCGCTGCCGGCCGAGGGCGAGCACCGGCCGTTCGTGTCCGACTTCTTCGATTTCTCGATCTATGTCGATGCCGACGAGGACAGCCTGCGGCGGTGGTATCTCGAACGCTTCCTGGCCCTGCGCTCCACCGCCTTCCAGGATCCCGAGGCGTATTTTCACCGCTACGCCGCCCTGCCGGAGGACGAGGTCCAGGTCACCGCCGGCCGCATCTGGGAGACCATCAATCTGGTCAACCTGCGGGAAAACGTGCTGCCGACCCGCGCCCGCGCCGACGTGGTGCTGCGCAAGGGCGGCGACCACGCCGTCTATGAAGTGTGGTTGCGGCGGGTATGAGGCGGCCGTGATCCCGTCAGTCGGTGACGCCCAGTCCGACGTCGAGCCCCATCATCAGCAGGAAGCCCACCGTCAGCCCGAAGGTGGCGGCGGTGTCGTGGCCGTTGCGGTGGGTCTCGGGGATGATCTCGTGACTGACCACGAACAGCATGGCGCCGCCGGCCATGGCGAGACCCCAGGGCAGCACCGGCTCGGCCAGCGCCACGGCGCTGGCGCCGATGAAACCGCCGATGCTCTCCACCGCGCCGGTGGCCAGCGCGATGCCCACCGCCGGCAGCGGACGGTAGCCCAGCGCCAGCATGGACAACGCCACCACCAGCCCTTCCGGCAGGTTTTGCAGGAAGATGCCGATGGTCAGGGTGACGCCGTTCTCCACGTTGCCGCCGCCGAAGCCGACGCCCACCGCCAGTCCTTCCGGGAAGTTGTGCAGGGTGATGGCGATGACGAACAGCCACAGCCGGCGCACCTGACGGCCGTCCACATGCTCCGGCCCCTTGACCAGATGCTCGTGCGGCAGGGCGTTGTGGATGGCCCACAGGCCGGCGGAGCCGATCAGGGCGCCGGCGGCCACCACCAGGAAGGCGGACATGGCGCCGCCGTAGAGGTCGATTCCCGCCTCCACCCCCGGCAGCAGCAGGGAAAAGGCGGTGGCCGCCAGCATCACCCCGGCGGAGAAGCCGAGCATGATGTCCTGCTGGCGCACGCTGATCCGGCGCAGCACCAGCACCGGCAGCGCGCCGATGCCGGCGGCGGAGCCGGCGACCAGGCTGGCGATGAGGCCGAGGGTGATCAGGGGCAGGGTGTTCAGGGCGGCGATCAGGCTGTCCAAGGCGGCCTCGGGCATGGGGCGGGGGGATGGAACCGAACCGGGACGTCAGGGTTTCCCGCTAAGGATGTACTCTACCCGGCGACGGGTCGCCAAAGCATAACGCAAGGCCCGTTGCCGAGGCGCAAACGTCGTCCTATTGTGGGGGTACTTGCTTTACGTCTCGCCGGGTGGGCCGAGTGGTGGCCAAGCCCCGGGGAGCAGGAGACGGGGAGGTTCCTACGGTGCATCCACGGCCAGAAAGGGCATGTTCTGCCCTGTGGTCCCGGCTGTCGCCGCGCGTTCGGGGTCCGGCCCTGGCTTCCGGTCCCGCCGCAGCGTTTTTTCCGCACGCAGACGAATAGGTGAGTTCCGACTCGGCCGCCGGGACGCGACGGGCGGCTGGGCGATTGTCGGTATTGGAGACCCGTAATGACCGAAGCGCCTACCAAGAATGCCAAATTGCTTGCCTGGGTGGAGGAGATTGCGAAACTCACGAAGCCCGACCGGATTTACTGGTGCGATGGCTCCGACGAGGAATACGACCGCCTGTGCCAGGAAATGGTCGATTCCGGCACCTTCATCCGCCTGAATCCGGCGAAGAAGGCCAACAGCTACCTCTGCCGCTCCGATCCGGGCGACGTTGCGCGCGTTGAAGACCGCACCTTCATCTGCTCCCAGCGCCGCGAGGATGCCGGCCCGACCAACAATTGGGTCGAACCGGCGGAGATGCGCGCCACCCTGAACGCGCTGTACGATGGCTGCATGCGCGGCCGCACCATGTACGTGGTGCCGTTCAGCATGGGTCCGCTCGGCTCCAACATCGCCCACATCGGCGTCGAGATCTCCGACAGCGCCTATGTCGCCGTCAACATGAAGATCATGACCCGCATGGGCAAGAAGGTGCTCGACGTCCTGGGCGACGACGGCGACTTCGTTCCCTGCGTCCACTCCGTCGGCATGCCGCTGGAGCCCGGTCAGCAGGATGTGGCGTGGCCCTGCAATGCCGACAACAAGTACATCGTCCACTACCCCGAAACCCGCGAGATCTGGTCCTTCGGCTCGGGCTACGGCGGCAACGCCCTGCTCGGCAAGAAGTGCTTCGCGCTCCGCATCGCTTCGGTCATGGCGCGCGATGAAGGCTGGCTGGCGGAACACATGCTCATCCTGGGCGTGAAGAACCCGCAGGGCCAGCGCACCTACGTGGCGGCCGCCTTCCCGTCGGCCTGCGGCAAGACCAACTTCGCCATGCTGATCCCGCCCAAGGGCTTCGAGGGCTGGGAGGTCTCCACCGTCGGCGACGACATCGCCTGGATCAAGCCGGACGAGAACGGCGTGCTGCACGCCATCAACCCCGAGTACGGCTTCTTCGGCGTCGCGCCGGGCACCAACGAAAAGTCCAACCCGAACGCCATGGCGTCGCTGGCGAAGAACTCCATCTTCACCAACGTCGCGCTCACCGATGACGGCGACGTCTGGTGGGAAGGCATGACGGACGAGGCGCCGGCCCACCTGATCGACTGGAAGGGCCAGGACTGGACGCCGGATTGCGGCCGCCCGGCGGCGCATCCCAACGCCCGCTTCACCGCCCCGGCCAGCCAGTGCCCGTCCATCGACCCCGAGTGGGAAAACCCGAAGGGCGTGCCGATTTCGGCCTTCATCTTCGGCGGTCGCGTGTCGAAGAACTTCCCGCTGGTGTTCCAGGCCTTCAACTGGAGCCATGGCGTCTATCTCGCCGCCACCATGGGCTCGGAAGCCACGGCCGCCGCCGTCGGCCAGGCCGCCATGCGCCGCGACCCGATGGCCATGCTGCCGTTCTGCGGCTACAACATGGCCGACTACTGGTCGCATTGGCTGAACATGGGCCGCAAGCTGCCGGAGCCGCCGCGGATTTTCCGCGTCAACTGGTTCCGCAAGGACGACAACGGCAAGTTCATCTGGCCGGGCTTCGGCGAGAACATGCGCGTGCTGAAGTGGATCGTCGACCGCGTCCACGGCCGTGCCCGCGCCGTCGAAAGCCCGATCGGCTGGGAACCGTTCCACGAGGATATCGAGTGGAACGGCACCGAGTTCCCCAAGGACAAGTTCGAGAAGATCATGGCCGTTGAAAAGGCCGTGGCCCTCGACGAGGCCAACGAGGAAGACAAGCTGTTCGACCAGTTCGACGGCCGCCTGCCGAAGGAAATGCGCCTGCACCAGCAGATGCTCATTGCCCGACTGGAGCGCAGCCCCGAGGTCTGGTCGATCCGCGATCCGCGCACGTCCTGATCCGATCGGCGGCTTGCCGTCCGATAGATCCCAGCGGCCCCGCCGGAGCACTCCGGCGGGGCCGTCGGCTTTTCCGGCGACATTGTTCCCCTCTTCAAAATCGTTTGGGTCGATCAATTAAAACCCTACTTTCTGTTGGATGATGAGGAAGAAGCCTCCTACCGTGGACCCGTCACACCGCAGGAGGAGATGACCGATGACCGACCGCCGCCCGACCATGACCACAACCGCCGGCGCCCCGATCGCCGACAACCAGAACTCCCTCAGCGCCGGCCCACGCGGCCCGCTGCTGATGCAGGACTGGCAACTGATCGAGAAGCTGGCCCACCAGAACCGCGAACGCATCCCTGAACGGGTGGTGCATGCCAAAGGCTGGGGCGCGCACGGCACCTTCACCGTCACCCACGACATCACCCGCTACACTCGCGCCAAGGTGTTCTCGCAGGTCGGCAAGCAGACGCCGCTCATTGCCCGCTTCTCCACCGTCGCTGGTGAGCAGGGGGCGGCCGATGCCGAACGCGACGTGCGCGGCTTCGCGGTGAAGTTCTATACCGATGAAGGCAACTGGGACGTGGTCGGCAACAACACGCCGGTATTCTTTGTCCGCGACCCGCTCAAGTTCCCCGATTTCATCCACACCCAGAAGCGCCACCCGCGCACCAACCTGCGCAGCCCGACCGCCATGTGGGATTTCTGGTCGCTGAGCCCGGAAAGCCTGCACCAGATCACCACCCTGTTCTCGGACCGTGGCCTGCCGCAGACGCCCATGCACATGAACGGCTATGGCAGCCACACCTACAGCTTCTGGAACGATGCCGGCGAACGGTTCTGGGTGAAGTTCCACTTCAAGACCCAGCAGGGCCACAAGCATTACACCAATGCCGAGGCCGCCGAGATCATCGGCCAGACCCGCGAGAGCTACCAGGAGGCGCTGTTCGGCACCATCGAGCGGGGCGAGTTCCCGCGCTGGACCCTGTTCGTGCAGATCATGCCGGAGCTGGACGCCGAAACCACGCCCTACAACCCCTTCGACCTGACCAAGGTATGGCCGCACGGCGACTACCCGCTGATCGAGGTCGGGGTGATGGAGCTGAACCGCAACGCCGATAACTACTTCGCCGAGATCGAGCAGGTCGCCATGTCGCCGTCCAATGCGGTGCCGGGCATCGGGTTCTCGCCCGACAAGATGTTGCAGGCGCGGCTGTTCTCCTATGCCGATGCCCACCGCTACCGCCTTGGCACCCACTACGAGGCGCTGCCGGTGAATGCTCCGCGCTGCCCGGTCCATCACTACCACAAGGACGGCGCCATGCGGTTCTTCCGCAACGACACCGGCAATCCGGACGCCTACTACGAACCCAACTCCTTCAACGGCCCGGCGCAGGACCCGACGGTGGCCGAACCGCCCCTGCGCATCACCGGTGATGCCGACCGCCACAACCATCGCGCCGGCAACGACGACTTCTCGCAGCCACGGGCCCTGTTCCGCCTGTTCGACGCCGGCCAACGCGGCCGTTTGTTCGCCAACATCGCGGCGGCCATGCAGTGCGTGCCGGACTTCATCATCGACCGGCAACTGGCCCTGTTCGATCAGGTCGACCCGGAATACGGCGCCGGTGTGCGGGCGGCCCTGGCCCGCTGACGGTCCGGCCATGGTTGGAGAGGGCGGGAGCGCGGGCTCCGGTCCTCCCCAACCCCGTTCAGGCAGCGGCCGTTCCAAACCGACGCGCCGCTGCCGCGAAGCCGGGGGCTGCCGCCACCGCATCGCCGATGAACAGCAGCGCCGGTCCGTCACCGCCCAGGCTGGCGGCGGCTGAGCCCAGGGTGGCGACGGTGGTGAAAGCGTGCGCCCGTTGCGGCCGGCAGGCTTCGGCGGCGATGGCGGCCGGGGTGGACGGCGGCAGGCCGGCGGCCATGAGCGCGGCGGCGATGGTGCCCGCCTGCTCCCGCCCCATGTAGACCGCCAGCGTGGTGGCCGGGTCGGCGAGGCGGCGCCAGTCGATGGCGGCGGTCTCGGCGGCGCTGCGGCACTGCGCCGTCACCAGCCGCAGCGAGCGGGCGACGCCCCGGTGGGTGAGCGGCAGCCCAAGCTCCGCCGCCGCCCCCACCGCCGCCGTGATGCCGGGAAGGACGCCCACGGCGATGCCCTTGCGGCGCAGGTACTCGGCTTCCTCGCCGCCACGGCCGAAGATGAACGGATCGCCGCCCTTCAGCCGCACCACCCGCAGGCCACGGGCGGCGCAGGCGGCCATCATGCGGTTGGTGAAGGCCTGCGCCACCGAAGGCCGCCCGGCCCGCTTGCCCACCGGCACGCAACGGGTTTCGCGGCGGGCGAGGCTCAGGATGGCGTCCGGCACCAGGGCATCGTGCAGGATGACGTCGGCGGTTTCGATGGCCTTGGCCGCGTGCAGGGTGAGCAGGCCGGGATCGCCGGGGCCGGCGCCGACCAGGGTGACGGAACCCTCTTCCGCCGGGGCGGCGGCGAAGCGGGCCAGGTCTGCCTGAATGCGCGCCACCGCCTCCGCCTCCGGCAGCGCCATGAGGGTGTCGGCGAGGTCGCCGGTCAGCACGGCGTCCCAGAACCGCTGGCGGGCGCGGGCGGTCGGCAGGGCGTCCTTCACCCGCTGCCGGCACGCCTGCGCCGCCCGCGCGAGGCGGCCGTAGCCTTCGGGAATGGCGGTTTCCAGCCGCTGGCGGATGGTGCGGGCGAGCGCCGGCGCCGCCCCGCCGGTGGAAACGGCGACCACCACCGGCGAGCGGTCGAGGATGGCCGGCACGATGAAGTCGCACTGCTCCGGCACGTCGACCACGTTGCAGGGGATGGCGCGCGCCTGCGCCGCCGCCCGCACGGCGGCGGTCACGGCCGCGTCGCCGCTGCCGTCGATGACGATGACGGCGCCGTCCAGCAGGTCGGGGCGGAAGGAATCGCGGTGCCACACCACGCTCCCCTCGCGCACCAGGGCGGCGAGGTCGGGGCACAGGCTGTCGGCCACCACCATGGCGGCGGCGCCGGCTCGCACGGTCAGGCGGGCCTTGCTGGCGGTCGCCTCGGTGCCGCCGACCAGCACGACCTTGCGGCCGCGCACGTCGAGGAACACGGGCAGGTAGGGCAGCGCCTCAGGCGGCGACGGCGGGTTTGGCATGGCTCAGGATCTCCTTGATCTCGGGGACGCAGGACCCGCATCCGGTGCCGGCGCCGGTCAGGCGCCCGATGTCTTCGGCGGTGAGCGCACCGCCGCCTGCCGCCGCCGCCTCGATGGCGGCACGGCCGACGGCCATGCAGGAGCAGACGATGCCGCCGCTCTCTGCCACCGCCCCGCCCTCCGGCGCCCGGCCGGCCAGCAGCAC
>JAEWWF010000290.1 GCA_023396465.1 Pseudomonadota bacterium | reverse complement strand
GTTGCTGTGATTTGAACGGATGGGCTGGGAAAACCGGGCGGACTATTATTTCATCCACCCCCCACAGAAATGGAAACAGCGCCCGCTGATCCTGCGGGCGCTGTTACCGAGGGGGTACATACACCGGCCGGCGACGACCGATGCTTCAATGATACGGCCGACTTCGGTAAAGCAGGCGCTTATCGCGCCGACGGCGACTCCGGCGGCGGTCCACGGAGCACGGGCCCGAACGGCAGCAGGCCGTCGCGGAACGCATCGAGACGGGCGCGGTCCTCGGGCGACAGGCGGGTGACGAAGGCGATCAGATCGGCGTTGGTGCGCGCCATCCGCGCGTCCAGACGCTGGCGCATGTGATCGAGCACCGCCTCGACGGCGGCGGTATCGACCTCGGGCTGCTGCACCAGACGGAAGGCTTCCTCCCGCAGCGGGTCCATCTCGCGCCGGAACTCCGGGATCGAGCCGCGCAGGGACGCGAACAGTTCGGCCACCGCCGCCTGGCCCTCCGGGCTCAGGCGGGCGGTGGCGGCGGCGGTTCTGGGGTCCATGTCGGCCATGGGCGGTGGCGGCCCGGCGTGACGGTCGCCGAGCGGCGCCAGGAACGCCCCAAGGGCCCAGCCGATGACAAACAGGTTCACGCCGACGGACACCGTCAGCGCCAACAGCAACGACCGGCGCGACCACTGCGACAGGCGCGGCACCATGTCAGACCCTCCCCCACCAAGGCTGGTGCGGCGCCGGCCGGCCTAGGCCACCCGGGGACATCAATACACCAGCATCAGGGTTGTGATGTCGGCCGACGCTGCCGCCGTGGTGCTGGCGGCGCCGTTCCCCGCCCCGGTGCCGCCATGGGCCAGCAGGCCGGCGGCCAGGCCCGCCAACAGGCACAGGGTGAAGATGGAGAAGGGCGGCGTGCGCAGGCGGCGCTCGGCGCCGGTCACGGCCTTGCCGGCGACCACCGCCGGATCGGCCTCGACGGCGGCCAGGACCGTATCGGTCAGCCGCTTGGGTGCCCGAGGACGCGGCAGGCTGTGGAAGGCGGCTTCCAGACCACGCGCCTGCTCCAGCAGAGTCTGCGCGGCGGGGTCGGCGGTCAGCAGCGCTTCTGCTGCCTCGCGGGCCTCGGCTGGCCATTCTTCCAGCCGCGGCCCATGGCGATCAAGCTGATCCTGAAATTCGACGAGCGTCTTTTTCTGGCTCATGGCAATGACTTCTTCATTGGCGCGGCCACAGTTCTTGTGACCAGGGTGAAGGATAGGATACCGACTCAGTGTGGCGCTGGCGACCCCAGAGTTGTGCCGACGATGGTCCACGCCCCCCGCAGGTCGCGGAAGCCGTCGGCCAGACGGTCATAGCCCTCGGCGCCATCGGCGACCCGGACCAGGGCATGCAGCGCCGAAATGGCGTTGTGATAGCTCGACCGCAAGCCCTCGGCGACACTGCCGCCGGCCTGCATGTCGAGCATGGCGTCAAGCCCCGCCAACAGCGCATGGGCGCGGGTGACGGCATGGCATTCCGCCTCGAACAGACGGGCACGGTCGGCGGCGGCGGCCTCCTCCAGGGCGACCAGCAGGCGGTCGAGGGTGACGACGATCTGGGTCACGGCCCCGGCCCGCGGGTCGCAGGCACGGTAGCGGCCAATTTGGGCAGCGATGGTTTTGTGGCTGTGCATGTCAGTCGCTCGCTTCCATGAAGGCTTCAAGCTGCGCCAGGGTGGTCTTGGCCGCCTCGATGGCAGCCTCCATCCGGGCATACTTCTCGGTCAGGAAGGTGCGGTAGCGCTCGGCGCTGTCCCGCACCGTGTCCGCCCGCGTGGACAGGGCCTCGTTGCTCTGCTCCAGTTGGGCGATGGTGGTGGCGAGGGTGCTGTCGTCGCTCGCCGCCACCGTGTCCATCAAACGATGGATCGCTTCCGCGATGCCCTCGGAAAAGCCGACGTCGATGCTGGCATCGCTCTTGCCGGTGAAGACGAACTGATAGCCCTCGTAGACCGTCCCGGTGGCGCCGATCAGGCGGTTGCCGGAGACCGTGAACAGGCCGCTTTCGCCGTTCACGGTGGCGCCCGTGAGGGTGCCGTCGGCATCCACCGTCACATCCAGCGTGAAGTCAGCCGGCACCGACGACCCGCGCCGCAGGATCGTCAGGTCGGAGGACGATGTCTCGGTCTGGAACTCGAACAGCCGCCGCACGGCGTCGACGTCTTCCAGCAGCATGGCGTCGAGGGTCGTTTCGTCCACCTGCAACTGGTTGCTGGCGTCGAGGGTGATGCCCAGATCGCGCAACGACAGCCCGTCGACGGCGGTGGTGATGAGCGATGACAGGCTGCTGGCGGTGCTGCGCAGGATGCCGTCCCCAAACAACACGGCATCGTCCGATTTACCGCCGCCGGCCGCATCGTACTGCTGATTGGTGGAGACGAAGGAGCGGAAGGCATTATAGGCCTCCACGAAATCGGTGATCGCCTCCTTCACCGCCGACAGATCGTTGCCGACATCGATGGTGATGACGTTGCCGGCCTCGGCGGCGTAAAGGTGCAGCGTCATGCCGTCGATGACGTCGTCGATCTCGTTGCTGTCGCGGCGGATATCCACGCCATCCACCCGCAGGATGGCGTCGTGGGCGGCTTGCAACTCATTGGCCACGGTGCCGTCATCGTCAATGACGCCCAGCGATTGCAAGACACCGCCGTCGGCGTCGGTGGCCTGGATGGCCTTGCCGGTTTCGGTGGCGGTCAGCAGCAGCATGTAGGAGCCTTCGGCGACCTTGATCACCGAGGCCCCGACACCGGAAGTCTCACGCTCGGCGTTGATGGCCGCCGCCACCTCGTCCAGCGACATGTCGACGGAGATGTCGATACTGACCGCCTCCCCGCCCTCCAGACCAAGCGAGAGAGTACCGCTGGAGCCGAGGTCGGCGCTACGGTCGGCCTGCGACGCGCTGCCGATCTTGTTGGCGGCGGCGGTTTGCAGCACCTCCACCGTATAGCTTCCGGTTGCCGCGCCGTCGGCGATGGTGGCGCCGAGCAGATCATCGGCCGCCCGCGTCCCCGAGGCGGTCAGGTAGGCGGCACGGTCGTTGAAGGCATTGTCGCTGGCGGTGTCATACCCGATGTCATTGCGCAGGCTGCCAAGGCTGGTCTGCATGGCGGTCAGCAGCGACTGCATCTCCTGATAGGCGGAAATGCGGGTGGAGTTGACTTCGATGCGGTCCTCGATGCTGGTGGCGCGGGCCAGCTTGGCCTGCACCGCCGCCTCGATGAGGGCGCTGCTGTCGATGGTCGTCGATGACGAGGACGACGACGTCAGCGAATAATACGTCCCCGCCGACGTGGTGCTGGAGACGGACGAAGTGGCCATGGCGAAGCCTCCCGAGGTCGCGGACGGACGGCGGCGGCCATCCCGGCCCCTTCGCCGGCGTGCGGGCACGGCCGGCGAAGGGGGATGGAGGGACCGTCAGCGCACCAGATCGAGGAGCTGCTGCGGCATCTGATTGGCGGAGGCCAGGACCGCGATGGCGGCCTGGGTCTTCACCTGCACCGACGACAGCTTGGTCTGTTCAGCGGCGATATCGACATCCATGATCGCCGACTGCGCCGCCGACACGTTCTCCACCGAGGTGGCGATGGTCTCGCTGCGGAACTCGAAGCGCGACATCTGGGCGCCCACGTCGGCCCGGGCCGAGGAGATGGCGGTGATGGCGGCATCAAGGGTGGCGATGGCGGCCTGGGAATTGGCCTGATCGGTCAGATCGGTGCCGTTGACGGTCAGCGTGGTGCTGTCGACCGCGCCAATGGTGACGGTGATGGTGTCGTTGACATCGGTGCCGACCATGAAGTCGATGCCGGTCGCCCAATCGGTGGTGCCGTCGAGCAGCGACTCGCCGTTGAAGCGGGTGCCGGTGGCGATACCGTCGATTTCCTCCAGCAGCGCCTGATATTCGGCGTCGATGTAGGCGCGCTTGTCGTCGGTGACGCTGCCGGAATTGGCCTGCGTCGCCAGCGCCTTCATGCGCTCCAGGATATCGCCGATGCGCGCCATGCCGCCGTCGGCGGTCTGGAGGATCGACGAGGCGTGGGAGGCATTGGTTGCGGCCTGATTGAGCACCGCCACGTCGGCCTTCAGGCCCGAGCCGATGGCCAGACCGGCGGCATCGTCGGAGGCCTTGGTGATGCGCGAGCCGCTGGCCAGCTTGGCGATGCTGTTGGACTGCTGCGAGGAGTTCAGATTCAGGTAACGCAGGGCCGTGTTGGCCGAGGTATTGGTCGAAATGACGGGCATGGTCTCGTTCCTTTCTGACGGAAGGGCGCCACCGTTTCTGGTGCCGCGTCCGGCGACTTTCGCCGGTCTACCGTTGAACGGAGCTGTCGCCGTGGTCAGGCGGTGATTCTTCACCGCCCTCGGCCTTTCTGGTGTCGGCGTGCAGACGGGCAGACAGGGCCGCCAGCCGGGCGGCGAAGGCTGCCGCCTCGGCCTTGCTCATGGCCGCCAGGGCGGCGTGCAGGCGCTTGGCTTCCTGGCGCAGCGGGTCGGGGTGCGCGAAGGCGATGACGGACGTCTCCGCCGGCGTGGGCCGGCAGGGGACGCCGCCCGGGGTCTTGGGCAGCATGGCATGTCTCCGTGGTCATGGCGGCGCCCGGCGCCGCGTCGGGGCGCGGGCTAAGGGGCGTACCCCAGGTCGCGCTGCGCCAGCTTCAGAACCTCGCGCAGCCGCATGCGGCCGCGCTTGAGCAGGGACTCGACCGCCGACACGGTGGTCTGCATGACCTCCGCGATCTCGGCGTTGCCGAGGTTTTCGTAGTAGGACAGCAGGATCGCCGCCCGCTGCTGGTCGGGCAGCCGCGCCAGCGCCGCCTCCAGTTTGGCCGCCACCTGCGCTTCGTGAATGCCGGTCAGGGCGTCGGGCTGGTCGTCGGCCGGCTCGTCGATACTGGACAGATCATCGCTGACCGGCCGCCGCGTCAGGTCGATGCAGCGGTTGACGACGACCCGATACAGCCATGTCGACAGCCGCGCCCGGTCTGACTTCCACTGATGGCGGTGGGTCCAGACCTTGATGAGCGTGTCCTGGGAGATATCCTCGGCGTCGCTCGGGTTGCGCAGGATGCGCAGGGCGAGACCATAGAGCCGATCGGCATGGCGCTCCACCAGCAGGCGGAAGGCCTCGCGGTCATCCTGCCGCACCCGCTCCATCAGCGCCTCGTCGGTCAGCAGATCGAGCGGCGCCCGCCGACGCCTCACCGGCGAGGACGCCTCGTCACCGTCGGCGGCGCAGGCGGCATCCGACAAGGGCACCACACCGGCACCGCCGGCCTGTGCCGCGAGAGCGCCGGAAACTCCCTTGCAGTTCAGGAGCCCCATCCTATCCCCTCTTCGTTCCCTGTCAGCGCGCGATGGCTGGACCGGGGTCCGTCATCTCGTCCGGAAGTGATACGACCGACGGAGGAAGGTCAGGCGCCTGTCATGGCTCTTTTTTTGTCCTCCGGCCGCCGCGTGCGCCCGCCCCTCTTTCTACGACCGGGCGGCCGGCAAGGCGAGCCCCTGTCGCGGCCACGGCGGCGACAGGGGCGGGGAAAGGACAATATGATGGATGGAAGGTCGGACCGGATGGGCCTCCGCGACCGTCAGCACCGGACGGCGTGACCGGCTGGCACCGTCTCCCGCACCGCCCGCGGCAGGGCAAGGCGGGCGAGCGTGGTGGCAAGATGCAGGTTCATCTGCGCCACCCGCGACAGCACCGGGTCATCCGGTGCCGTCCCGAGGCGGCGGGTCAGCACGTCCTGCACATAGTCGCAGTTGGCCCGCACCCGGTCCCGCAGATCCTGCGGCAGCCCCAATTCGTGCCCCGAAAGAGCCGCCAGCGACAGCCAGACGGCGCGGTTGATCGCCATCGCGCAATCCATTTCCACCGCCGTCCGGCTGGCTTCCAGCCACCGGGCCGCATCCAGCAGGCTGTTCGCCACCTCCAGAAGGTGGGGATGACCGGGCAACAGCGTCATCCTGTCCTCCCCTCGTCGGGGCGACGCTGCCGGTGAAGGCGGATGCGGGTGTCCTCGCAAGTCAAGTGCAAATCCTGGCGAGTCAGCCGATCGGCCCGCAACAGCAGCGCCAGGGTCGGGTCGGCGAGCAGATCACACAGCGGCGGCTCGCCGTCGAAGGTGGTTCGGTGCAACATCATGGTTCCCCCCAGATACGACACGGGCCAGATACAACACGGATCGACGTCCTCTTCCGCCACCGCCGTCTCAGGCGGCGCGGATTTCCGCCAGAACCGTGGACACCTGGGCGCGCAGGGTCTCCAGTTGCTCCGCGACGCCATGGGCGGCGCTGAGCACCTGACTGGCCGCGGCGCCGGTGCTGGCCGCCGCCTCGTCGACGGCGACGATGTTGCGGCTGACCTCGCCGGTGCCGGCCGAGGCACTGCGGATATTGCCCGACACCTCGCGGATCATGGACGTCTGCTCCTCCATGGCCGCGGCGATGGTCTGCGCCGCCTCGCTCATGCGGTGATTGAGTTCCGAGATGGACTTGATGGCCTGAACGGAATTGCGCGTTTCCTCCTGCACGGCGGCGATCTGCTGGCTGATTTCCTCGGTCGCCCGCGCCGTCTGGGTGGCGAGCGTCTTGACCTCGCTGGCGACGACCGCGAAGCCCTTGCCCGCCTCGCCGGCCCGCGCCGCCTCGATGGTGGCGTTCAATGCAAGCAGGTTGGTCTGGGCGGCGATGTCGGAAATGAGCGTCACCACCTCGCCGATTTTCTCCGCCGCCGCCGACAGGTCGTTAACCAGGCCGTCGGCGCGCTCCGCCTCGGCACAAGCCTTGTCGGCGACCGCGCTGGTGATGTCGATCTGCTGGGCGATTTCGTTGACCGCTCCGGTCATCTGCTCCGCCGCGGCGGCGACGCCATCGACGCTGGCCGCCGTTTCGTTGGCGGCGGCGGCGACCGTGTCGGCCTGTCGCTTGGTTTCCTCCGCCGTCGCGGCCATGGCCGAGGCGACCGCCTCCATCTCGGTGGCGGCACTGGAAACGGCATGGACGATCTCGCCGATGGCCTTCTCGAACCGGTCGGCCAGCGCCCGCATCTCCGCCTTGCGGCGGGCGGCCGCTTCCTTGGCACGACGCTCCTCCTCCGCCTCCAGACGGTGGCGTTCCCGGGCGTTGTGCTGGAACACCAGCAGGGCGCTGGCCATGTCGCCGATTTCGTCGCGGCGGTCGAGGCGCGGCACCTCGACGTCGTCCTGGCCGCCGGCCAGGGCCGACATCACCCCGGTCATGGCGGTCAGCGGCCGGATGATGCCGCGCACCACCACGAACGCCCCCACCCCGATGACGGCAATGAGCACCGCCAGCAGCCCGCCGGTGGTTGCCGCCTTGGCGAGGAAGGCCTCGTTCACATGGCCAACATAGACGCCGGTGCCGATGGTCCAATCCCAGGGAGTGAAGCGGGCGGCGTAGCTGATCTTGGGTTCGGTTTTGCCAGAGTCGGGGCGCTTCCAGTCGTAGGCGACGAAATCACCGCCCCGGTCGGCCGCGTCCATCAGGTCGCGGATGAAGTAACGGCCGTCGGCGCTGCGCATGTCCAGCAGCCCTTGGCCTTCCAACTCCGCCGCGCCGCGCTGGGCAAGCGCCGTGCCGGCGCGGTCGAACACGAACACATAGCCGTTGTCGTTGTAATCCATCGCCCGGATGGCACCCAGCGCCGCCTGGCTGGCGGCCTCGGGGCTCATCTCGCCGCGCGCGGCGCGGTCGTGGAAATCCTGCGCGATGGCGGTCGCGGACTCCACAATAAAAGTAACAGTCTCTCGATTATAAGAAAAAGCATCTTCCCTTGCCCAAATCAAAAGGGCAGATGTGGACCCCACCATCCCAATCATAAGGATAGCGATTATGGTCCATATTTTAGTAGAAATGCGCAGATTGTCGAGCATGCTTGTCCTCCAGGTCTTTGTTTAATTTTCCCAGGAGACGGCACCGCTTTTCCTCACTCACAACGGTAGACTGTTGGAGTGTTCTCCACAACAAATATGAGGCTATCCCGAAGCATGGCGTATCGCCCGGTGGAGGGCATACCTCCAAAGGTCTGCATCTACCCCCGAAGAGCCCTGCGCGGCCGTGACAAGTTGTTGTTTCTCCACGGGTGAAGGACGCCCTCGCCTTTCGGAGGAGAGGTCTTAGAGCCCTTCGGCCTTGTCCGCCGGGGTAATGGCTTATTCCTCACGTCGAGGGGAGGTTCAGGCGCTTCGGCAAGGGTCATATGCCGCGCAGGCAAGACGGGACGCCACCGCCGCCGCATGATCCGCCATCAGGGCCCGCGCATCGCAGCCGAACAGGCGAATACGGCGGGTGTGCTGGAGCAGCAGCAGACCGACCGCATGCCCAAAGACGTCGGCCAAAGCCGCCCGCGCCGCGTCCTCGCCCGCCCCCAGCGCCCGCGCCGCGCTGGCGATGGGAGCCAGGGCCGACTCCAGCCGACGGTTGAGGTCGCGGTTGAGGTCGGGCGACAGGCCGCGCGGCTGCATGCCGCCACGAAACAGGTAGAAGCCGAGGTCAAGGTCGCGCGGGTGGGCGGCATAGAAGTCAAAGAAGCCCAGCGCCGCCACCCGCAGCCGCGCCGCCGGATCATCCAGCCCTGCCCCCTGCACCGCCGAGTCGACAGCCAATGCCAGACGGTCCAACGAGTCCTGAAGCAGAGCGCTGTAGACAGCTTCCTTGCTGTCGAAGTGGAAGTACAACGCCCCGGCGGCATAGCCGGCCTCGCGGGCGATGGCGCGCATGCTGGCACCGTCCAGGCCGTCGCGCTCGAACACCCGGCGGGCGGCATCCAGGATCAGGCCGCGCTTGAGGTCGGCGACGGCCTGCTGGCGCTGGCTGCGGGCGGCGGGATCGGTCATGCGGCTCTCCTGACGGCCGGAACGGCGACGGGCGGGGCGGGACAGGTCGGGTCGGGCCGGTGCGGGCATCGCGTTGACGCCCGGCGGCGGCGGATGATAGCCTCGGCCGAGGAATTGAACACCGTTCAAAAACAATATCACCGTCTGGGAGGCTCCTGCCATGCTGATGTCCGCCGCCGACTACCGCGAGTCCCTGCGCCAGTACCGCCCGCGCGTCTTCGTCGACGGCCGCCGCATCGACAGCGTGGCGGACGAGCCGGCGCTGGCGCCGGGCATCAACGCCGTCGGGGTGACCTATGACTTCGCCCTGCGGCCGGAACACGCGGTGCTGATGACCGCCCGCCAGGGCACGTCGGGCAAGCCCGTCAACCGCATGCTGCACATCAACGAGACCTCGACCGACCTGCTCTACAAGCTGGAGGCGGTGCGGCTGCTGTGCCGCGAGTCGGGCTGCGCCCAGCGCTACCTCACCCACGACGCCCTGAACGCCATCTTCCAGGCCACCAAGCGGGCCGATGATGCCGACGGCGGCGACCGCCACCAGCGCTTCCTGGCCTATCTGCACGACGTGCAGGACCGCGACCTGACGCTCGGCGTCGCCATGACCGATGCCAAGGGTGACCGCGCCCTGCGCCCCGGCGCCCAGGCCAACCCCGACGTCTATGTCCACATCACGGAGCGGCGGCCGGACGGCATCGTCATCCGCGGCACCAAGGCCATCGTCACCGGCGCCCCCTACATGCACGAGTTCCTCGTCATGCCCTGCCGCACCATGACGCCCGAGGACGCCGCCTTCGCGGTCTGCTGCGCCGTGCCGGTGGATGCCGACGGCGTCACCATCGTCGCCCGCCCGGCCGGCCGCCCCGGCGAGGCGGCGGCCAAGTTTTCCGCCACCTACGGCCAGTCCACCGGGGTGGTGCTGTTCGACGACGTGTTCGTGCCGTGGGACCGGGTGTTCCTGGCCGGCGAGCACGCGGAGGCGGGCTTCCTCACCACCTCCTACGCCACCCACCACCGCCATTCCTGCATCGGCGCCCGCGCCGGCTTCGGTGACCTGCTGATCGGCGCCGGCCTGATGATGATCGAGGCGAACGGCCTCGACCCCGACCGCCACGGCCACATCCGCGATGCCATGGTGGACCTGATCAAGATCGTGGAAGGCTTCTTTGCCTGCGGCGTCGCCGCCTCGGTCTACGGCATGAAGGACCCCGCCGGCTCCATCATGCCCGACACGGTGTTCGCCAACGTCGGCAAGCTGCTGCTGGCGACGCAGATCTACGACATGCACCGCCTTGCCCATTACGTCTCCGGCGGCCTCATCGTCGCCTTGCCGGGGCCGGAGGAGGACCACAACCCGGAAACCCGCGCCTCCCTCTCCGCCGTGCTGGCCGGCCGCCCCGACATCCCGGCGGAGCGGCGGCTGGAGGTGGCGCGGCTGATGGAGGATCTCACCGCCTCCGGCCAAGGCGGCTGGTATTCGCTCATCTCCCTGCACGGCGGCGGCTCGCCCGAGGCCATGAAGCGGGAGATCTGGCGCAACTACCCGCTGTCCGATCGCACCGAGGTGGTGGAGCGCCTGCTCGATCGCGGCGTTCTGGCCGAAGGCAGCGGCCGTGTTTCCAGCCAGCCGGGGCGGTGCTGCATCACCGGATGCCAGGTGCCAGAGCCGGCCGCACGATAAAGGCTCGATACTTTTGGTCGTCTCGCGCAACGGCCTTGACCAAAGCAAAGGCTTTGGTATCGGGCCGCTGGTACTGTCCCGTCATCGGCCATGAAGGCCCTGATGACGGGACACCGGATCATGAAAACGCTCAGCTTCGCCGCCGCCACCGCCACCGCCGCCCTGCTCGCCCTCACCGGCGCCGCCCTGGCAGGCACCGACACCGCCGCCACGCCGCCCGCCGCCGCGCCGGTGGTGGACATCATCCGCAGCGCCACCGACCTGCCGGGGCCGCTGGCCCGCCGCGCCCCGGAGCATGTGAAGGTCGACCTGACCACCACCGAGGTAACCGGCACCCTGGATGACGGCACCACCTATCGCTACTGGACTTTCAACGACAAGGTGCCCGGCCCCTTCATCCGGGTGCGGGAAGGCGACACGGTGGAAATCGCCCTCACCAACCATGACGACAGCGCCATGGCCCACAACATCGACCTGCACTCCGTCACCGGTCCGCACGGCGGCGGCAGCGCCACCATGGCCCTGCCCGGCGAGCACAAGTCGTTCACCTTCAAGGCGCTGAAACCGGGCCTTTATGTCTATCACTGCGCCACGCCGATGGTATCGCAGCACATCGCCAACGGCATGTACGGCATGATCCTGGTGGAACCGGAAGCCGGCCTGACGCCGGTGGACCGCGAGTTCTACGTCATGCAAGGCGAGATCTACACGGAGGAAGCCCACGGCACCAAGGGCGAACTGACCGAAAGCTGGCAGAAGCTGATGGACGAACAGCCGGAATACTACGTCTTCAACGGCGCCGCCTCGGCGCTCACCGGCGACAACGCCCTGACCGCCAAGACCGGCGAGACCATCCGCATCTTCTTCGGCGTCGGCGGCCCCAACAAGACCTCGTCCTTCCACGTCATCGGCGAGATTTTCGACAAGGTCTACAACCTCGCCGCCCTCAACGACCAGCCGCTGACCGACGTGCAGACCATCCTGGTGCCGCCGGGTGGGGCCGCGGTGGTGGAGTTCGCGGTCGAAGTCCCAGGCCCCTACGTACTGGTGGATCATGCCCTCAGCCGGGCCGAGCGCGGCCTGAAGGGCATCCTGCAAGTGGATGGCCCGGAGCGGCCGGACCTTTTCCACGCCAACGAAGCCCATGATACCGCCGCCGCGCACTGAGCCTCCTCCCCTCCGTGACGGCAGCAGAGGGAGCCGCGCCCCATCGGGTGTGGCTCCCTTCTGTTGACGCGACGGCTTCAGGTCGGATGCAGATCGATCAGCGACCGCATGGCGCCGACGGCGCGGGCGATGATGCGACCGCGCGTCGCCTCATCCAGTTCCGGCAGGAACTCGCCGGCGAAGGCACCGGCGCCAGCGCGGGCCTCGATCATGGTCCGCGGACCGCAGCGCATCACCTCGCTGCTGACCTTCGACACCAGCCGCTCGATGTCCGCCGCCGAAAGAAGCGGTCTTTTCATGGCGCGGTCTCTCTCCTTCCGCATGTCAGCACGGGAGCTTTCCACTCCGTACCACAGGGCAGGAGCCGGGTGTGTGGCGCAGAATCGGTAGCGTCGCGACGACGCCGCCCGAATGTCTTGGAACCGTCTGCAAAACATCATGAAACGGTCATCCCGGTGGCGGCCGTCATCGCTACCCTGCGACACGCAGCGGTGCAGGAGGGCGGCGGTTATTCGCGCCGACGTTCCGGCGCTTGCGGCTTGCGGTTTGACCCACCAGTGGAGCCTGTTTCCATGACCCTTTTCCGCCGCCTGATGATCGCCCCGCTGGCGATCGGCGCGCTGGCCGGCAGCGCCACGGGCGCTTTCGCCGCCGACAGCTATTTCACCCGCGTCGCCACCCTGCCCGTCTATACCTCGCTGCCGCAGGGCGTCGACCCGGCGACCGAAACCGTGGCCGAGATCATCGCCGCCACCAAGGACGGCCTGACGCTGGTCCACACCGACAGCCCCGGCAAGGCACTGGTGTTCGTCGACATCGCCGACCCCGCGGCCCCGAAGCCGCTCGGCCGCATGGCGCTTGGCGGCGAGCCGACCTCGGTGACGGTGGTGGGGGGCTATGCCCTGGCCGGGGTGAACACCAGCCGCGGCTTCACCGACCCGTCGGGCCACGTCGCCGTGATCGACGTCAAGACCCGCCGCGTCGTCGCCCGCTGCGACGTCGGCGGCCAGCCCGACTCCGTCGCCGCCAGCCCCGACGGCCGTTTCCTCGCCGTCGCCATCGAGAACGAGCGCGACGAGGAGCACAATGACGGCGCCCTGCCGCAGCTGCCGGCCGGCCACCTCAGCATTCTCGACCTCGGCGCCGATGGCCGTCCCGCCAACTGCGACTCCGCCCGCACCGTCGCCATGACCGGCCTCGCCGCCGTCGCGCCGGAAGATCCCGAGCCGGAGTTCGTCTCCATCAACGGCCGCAACATCGCCGTGGTGACGTTGCAGGAAAACAACCACCTCGTCCTGGTCGATCTGGCGACCGGCGCCATCGTCAACCACTTCCCGGCCGGCGCGGTGAGCCTGAGCGGCATCCCCACCGACAAGAAGAAGCGCGTCGACGGCACCGGCAGCCTGACCGACGTGCCGCGCGAACCCGACGCGGTGGCGTGGATCGACGACAACCGCTTCGCCACCGCCAATGAAGGCGACTGGAAGGGCGGGTCGCGCGGCTTCACCGTGTGGAACACCAAGGGCGACGTGCTGCACGACAGCGGTGCCGAGATGGAACACCTGGGCATGGCGCACGGCCATTACCCGGCCAAGCGCGCCAGCAAGAAGGGCGTCGAGCCGGAAGGCGTCGCCTTCGGCGTCTACGGCGGGACGCCGCTGCTGTTCGTGAACTCCGAACGCGGCAACTTCGTCGCCGTCTACAAGGACAAAGGGGCCGCCAGCGCGCCGGAATTCGTCCAGTTCCTGCCGACCGGCGTCGCCCCCGAGGGACTGATCGCCATCCCGCAGCGCGACCTGTTCGTGGTGGCGGCGGAAGCGGACTCAGCCGAGGATGGCGTGCGCGCCAACATCAGCATCTACCAGCGCGGCGCCGCCCTGCCGTCCTACCCCACCCTGGTGTCGCAGACCGATCCCGCCACCGGCGCCCCCATCGGCTGGGGTGCCCAGTCGGGTCTGGTGGCCGACCGCGCCGACGCCAACCGCTTCTACTCGGTCAGCGACAGCTTCTATGACACCGCCCGCCTCTTCACCATCGATGCCTCGGGCGCGCCGGCCCGCATCGTGTCTTACGTCGACCTGAAGGGCGGCAAGCAGAAGGCCTATGACCTCGAAGGCGTTGCCCACAACAGCCGTGGCGGCTTCTGGGTGGTGAGCGAGGGCAATCCCGAGAAAGAGATGGCCAACCTGCTGCTGTGGGTCGATGCCGACGGCACCGTCGGCAAGGAAATCCCGCTGCCGGAGAGCATCGCCGCCGCCGCCACCCGCTTCGGCTTCGAGGGCGTCGCCGAGTACAAGGATGGCGACACGGTGAAGGTCATCGTCGCCGTTCAGCGCGAGTGGAAGGACGATCCCAAGGGCATGGTCAAGCTGGCCATCTACACGCCGGCCAAGGATCACTGGACCTTCGTCCACTACCCGCTGGAGAAGCCGGCCGCCGGCGCCTGGGTCGGCCTGTCGGAAATCACCCACCTGGGCGGCAACGACTTCGCCATCCTGGAGCGCGACAACCAGGGCGGCCCCAAGGCGGCGCTGAAGGCGGTCTATCGCATCTCGCTCGACGGCATCACCCCGGCCGAGGCCGGCCAGCCGCTGCCGGTGGTGAAGAAGACCCGCATGCTCGACCTGCTGCCGCACCTGACCGCCGGCAACGGCTGGACCCCCGACAAGCCGGAAGGCTTCGCGGTGACCCTCGACGGTCAGATGGTGGTGGTGACCGACAACGACGGCATCGACGATGCCACCGGCGAGACGCAGTTCCTGCGCCTCGGCCCAATCGGCGCCGTCGCCACCAACTGACGGTCCTTACACCCTGAAGCGACGGCGGTCCTGCTCCGGCGGGACCGCCGTTGCCGTTCCGGCTCAGCGGAAGGCCGGCTCGTCGAAGCTGCGCAGCTTGCGGGAATGCAGGGTGCCGGCGCGGGCTTCGTGGCGCAGCATCTCCAAGGCGCGGATGCCGATCTGGAGATGCTGGCCGACGCTGCGCTCATAGAACGCATCGGCCATGCCGGGCAGCTTGATCTCGCCATGCAGCGGCCGGTCGGAGACGCACAACAGCGTCCCGTAAGGCACCCGGAAGCGATAGCCGTTGGCGGCGATGGTGGCCGATTCCATGTCGATGGCGATGGCGCGCGACTGATTGAACCGCTGCGCCAGCCGGTCGATGCGCAGTTCCCAGTTGCGGTCGTCGGTGGTGACCACCGTGCCAGTGCGGAAGCGTTCCTTCAATTGCTTGCCGCGCAACCCCGTCACCTCCGCCACCGC
>JAEWWF010000270.1 GCA_023396465.1 Pseudomonadota bacterium | reverse complement strand
GATGGCGACAGTCCCCCCGCAAGGGCGGGGGCGGCCGTGGCCGGGACATCTTTCGGCGAAGAGGGAGATGCGACTTTTGCCGGAGGCGGCCCGCCCGGTCAGCGCTTGCGGGCGAGGGTGAGGCCGTCACCCACCGGCACCAGCACCACATCCACCCGGTCGTCGCCGGCAACGGTCTCGTTGAGGGCACGCACCGCCAGGGTGGCGGCGTCGGTCTTGGCCGGGTCGACGACGGCGCCGTGCCACAGCACGTTGTCGACGACGATCAGGCCGCCCGGCCGCAGGAGGTCGAGGGACGCCTCGTAATAGGCGGAGTAGTTTTCCTTGTCGGCGTCAATGAACACCAGGTCGAAGGGCTTGGCGGCGTCCGCCTTCAACTGGGCGAGGCTGTCGAGCGCCGGCGCCAGCCGCAGGTCGATCCGTCCGGCGACGCTGGCCCGGGCCCAGTATTGGCAGGCGATGCGGGTGTACTCCTCGCTGACGTCAAGGCAGACGACGCGGCCGTCATCGCCCTGCGCCAGCGCCATCCACAGCGAGGCATAGCCGGTGAAGGTGCCGATCTCCAGCACCCGGCGGGCGGCGGTCAGCTTGACCAGCAGGGAGAGCAGCGCCCCCTGTTCGGGGCTCGTCTGCATGCCGGCGCGGGGCAAGGCGGCGGTTTCCTCGCGCAGGGCTCGCAGGATCTCCGGTTCGCGGACGCCGACGGCGCGCATGTAGGCTTCCAACGCCTCGGTCATGGGGGTGGTGGTTCGGGACATGGGGACGACCTGATGTGGGGAACGGAGACGGGCGGGCGGACGGTCATTCCGCCGGCTGGGCAGTGGCCGGGGCGGTGGCTCGTGGCGGCTCCGGCCGGGTGAGGATGAAGGCAGCGACGCACAGCAGCGTCAGGCCCACCACCGGCGGCAGCCATGGCTGGTCGGCCCGGTGCAGCACCCAGGCGAAGCTGAGGCTCATGCCGACGATGGACAGCACCTTGCCGCGACGGGGGATGGCGCCGTGCTCGTGCCATGCCCGCAGGGCCGTCCCGAAGCGGGGGTGGCCGTAAAGCCAGGACCGCAGCCGGCGGGAGGAGCGGGCGAAAGCCCAGGCGGCGATCAGCAGGAATGGTGTCGTCGGCATCACCGGTAGCACCGCGCCCAGGGCGCCGAGGCCGACGCAGACCCACCCGAGCGCCAGCAGCAGGCCACGCATCAGCGGCGAGCCCGACGGCTGAACAGGATCGGCGGGGCCGCCGGGTCCGGCGGTGCGATCGGTCATGGTGAACGTCCTCCCGGCTATCCCATCCATATTGGCGCAGGGATGGGGTGATTTCCAGACCCCGCGGGTCGCCTTATTCTCTATCGCCGGACTCTGGTCCTGGCGTGTGCTTGCAGAAGGGCCCGCTGGAGCGGCTCCTCGGCCAGAGGGGCATTCAGGGTGGCGACGATCGGCAGCCCATGTCCCGCCACCGCCCGTCTGGCGTGCTCCGCTCTGTCGGGATCGATGGGCAGCACCAGAACCACCAGTGGCGCCGGCTCCGTTGCCTCCGGCACCGGCAGCGCGGCAAGCACCTGCGGCGCGGTGGCTCCGTCGATCACCAGCACGTCGGCGGCAGCCGCCGCCAGCCGCAGGTTCAGCAAATCGGTTGGAGGCACCGCAACCGCATCGAAGCCGCTGCCGACGGCGGCATCGGCGATCAGCTCCGCCTCTTCGGCGTGGGGGGCGAGGCTGACAAGAAAGGGTGGGGGCGAGGCCGCCATCTGCACCTCCGGGGCGTGATCGTCAGTGTCCCGTGCAGCCATGTCATGCGGATCCTGCGAGGTGAGCACGGGGCGGAATTCCGATCCCGCCGCTTCATCAACAGATGGATCGCGGCTTTGGATGCGGCATGGATGCTTCTGGAGGGGGGCAGGCGCGGCGGCTTGACCTGAAATCTTAAACACCTCTGGAAATGCCGTTTAAGATGTTATGAAGGGACAGTTTCCCTGTTGCGTCCCATGGCGCTTTCCGCCACCATCGCCGCCGCAGTGTCCGGTGGTCGAGCGGCCGGGACCGGGGAGGCTTTCGGCGCAACGACAAGAATAGGCCGGCTCCCGCCGGATGCTGCGTTGCAGCATGATCTGCCCGTCGGGCAATCCCCTATGGCTCCCGCCTTGAGAAATGAGGCTGTGCCTGAACTTCGGCATGATCGTGACGCTTTTGTGCGGCGCACAAAAAATCCTTTGACATTTCCCTCAGAGTCCCTATCTTGGTGTCATGTTGCAATGCAGCACGGGGCGCCGAAGGGTGTGCGTCCTGGCGCAAGCGAAAGGGGCCTCACCGGCCCGAACACCCGGTTGGTCGTGACGACCCTCGCACGCGCTGCTTTGACGAACCCGAGACGGAGACACTCTCATGCTGAAGAATTACGAATCGGTCCTGCAATTCAACAAGGACAGCCTGGACGCCGTCGTGCAGTCCGGCACCAAGCTCGCCAACGGCTTCGAGCAGATCGCCAAGGAAGCTTTCTCCTTCGCCGGTCGCTCGTTCGAGAGCGCCGTCGAGGCCAGCCAGCAGTTCGCCGCCTGCAAGACCCCGGCCGACGTTCTGCAATTGCAGACCAAGCTGGCCAAGGACAATTGGGAGACCATGGTCGCCGAGACCACCAAGCTCTCCGATCTGTCGGCCTCGGTGGTGAAGTCGGCCGTCGAGCCGCTGTCCAGCCGCTACAAGACCGCCTACGAGGCTGCCACGAAGGCCGCCTGAGGCTGATCCTGGGCAGCGCGGCGGGGAGGGGCCTCCACCGTCGCTGCTGTCCGGCTCAACGCCTCTGTCAGGCTCTCTCGCCTGCCGATGGAACCGGCGCCACCTGCAAGGGTGGCGCCGGTTTCGCCTTTATCATGCCACGGTCGTGGGCGATGATGCCGGTCAAGGTCGCGCGGGGCGGATTGTCGTCTCCCGTCGATTCTGCCGTTCCGTCCGTTTGCCCTCCCCGCCGCGCCCCATTTCCGTAACCATTGTCCCATTGCGTTGTCCCTACCGCCCGTGGCACAAAGCCGAAAGCTCGGCCGGCCATGGGGCTGCATGGGTCCGCCTGCGGGCGTGCAGGAGGGCGCGAAGGTCGTGGGGTGTTTCTCAACCCGACCGGGCGCGGAGGCGTTTCACAACGGTTTTTTCAGTTTCAACGTCGTCATAGGTGCATTCCGCCATGGTGCGACCCGTCAAGAAAGCCGTGTTTCCCGTCGCCGGTCTCGGCACCCGCTTCCTCCCCGCCACCAAGCTTGTCCCCAAGGAGATGCTGCCGGTCGTCGACCGGCCGCTGATCCAGTATGCCATGGACGAGTGCCGCGAAGCGGGGATCGAGCACTTCATCTTCGTCACCGGCCGCGGCAAGTCGTCCATCATGGCGCACTTCGACCATGCGCCCGAACTTGAAGCCATGCTGCGGGAAAAGAACAAGACGCAGGAGCTGGACGCCCTGCTGTCGTCCATGCCGCCGGCCGGCAGCGTCTACGCCACCCGCCAGCAGGCGCCGCTCGGTCTCGGCCACGCGGTGCTGTGCGCCCGCGCCTTCGTCGGCGACGAGCCCTTCGCCGTCATCCTGCCCGACGACATGGTGCTGTCCAAGTCGCGCCCCTGCATCGGCCAGCTGATCGAGGCCCAGGCCCGGGTCGGCGGCAACGTGGTGGCGGTGGAGGAAGTGCCGGCGGAGGAGACCAACAAGTACGGCATCCTCGATGTCGACTTCGACGACGGCCGCCTCGCCCGCGCCAGCGGCCTGGTGGAAAAGCCGAAGCCGGAGGATGCGCCGTCGCGCCTCGCCATCATCGGCCGCTACGTGCTCGACCCGCGGGTGTTCGACGCGCTGGAGAAGCAGGGCAAGGGCGCCGGCGGCGAAATCCAGCTGACCGACGCGCTCAACGCCACCATCGGCCGCATGCCGTTCCACGGTCTGCGCTTCGAGGGCACCCGCTTCGACTGCGGCGACAAGGTCGGCTTCCTGAAGGCGAACATCGCCTACGCCCTGGCCCGCCCGGACATGGGCCCGCGGGTGCGCGACGTGCTGAAAGAGTTCTGCGCCGACCTGGACTGAGGGCGCGGTGCCGCTCTCATCTCCACGCCTGGGTTCTGAAAGGAAGGATCGACCAGTATGCGCATCGCCATGATCGGCACCGGCTATGTCGGCCTGGTGTCGGGTGCCTGTTTCTCGGAATTCGGCGTCACGGTGACGTGCGTCGACAAGGACGAGAGCAAGATCGAACGGCTGAAGCGCGGCGAGATCCCCATTTTCGAGCCCGGCCTGGACAAGCTGGTGGCGTCCAACGCCGCCGCCGGGCGGCTGCACTTCACCACCGACCTGACCGAGGCGGTGACGGGTGCCGACGCGGTGTTCATCGCTGTCGGCACCCCGTCGCGCCGCGGCGACGGCCACGCCGACCTGTCCTACGTGTTCGGGGCGGCGCGGGAGATCGCCGCCGCCATGGACCGCTACACGGTGGTGGTCACCAAGTCGACGGTGCCGGTCGGTACCGGCCGCGAGGTCGAGAAGGTGATCCGCGAGGCGCGGCCCGATGCCGACTTCGACGTCGTGTCCAACCCCGAGTTCCTGCGCGAGGGCTCGGCCATCAACGACTTCATGCGCCCCGACCGGGTGGTGATCGGCGCCGAAACCGAGCGCGCCCGCGAGGTGATGCGCCAGCTTTACCGCGTGCTCTACCTGATCGAGACGCCGATCCTGTTCACCAGCCTCGAAACCTCGGAGATGATCAAGTACGCCGCCAATACCTTCCTGGCGACCAAGATCACCTTCATCAACGAGATCGCCGACGTGTGCGAGAAGGCCGGCGCCGACGTCCACGACGTCGCCAAGGGCATCGGCCTGGACGGCCGCATCGGCCGCAAGTTCCTGCACGCCGGCCCCGGCTACGGCGGATCGTGCTTCCCCAAGGACACGCTGGCCCTGGTGCGCACCGCCCGCGATCTGGGGGCGCCGCTGCGCATAGTCGAGACGGTGGTGGACATCAACGACAAGCGCAAGAAGGCCATGGCCGACCGCATCGTCGCCGCCGCTGGCGGTGACCTGCGGGGCAAGACGGTGGCGGTGCTCGGCCTCGCCTTCAAGCCCAATACCGACGACATGCGCGACGCGCCCAGCCTGGATATCGTGCCGGCCCTGGTGGCGGCCGGGGCGCGGGTGCGCGCCTTCGACCCCGAAAGCATGGACGAGGCCCGCAAGGTGCTGTCGGGCATCGAGTTCTGCGACAATGCCTACGACACCATGGCCGGTGCCGACGTGCTCGCCATCCTGACCGAGTGGAACGAGTTCCGCTCCCTCAACCTCAACCGGGTGAAGGAGCTGATGGCGGCGCCGGTGATGGTCGACCTGCGCAACGTCTACGAGCCCGAGATGATGGCCAAGGCCGGCTTCACCTACACCTCCAT
>JAEWWF010000235.1 GCA_023396465.1 Pseudomonadota bacterium | reverse complement strand
GTCCAGCAACGGCCCCGACAGCCGCGCCTGATAGTCGCCGGCGCAGCGCGGCGCCTTGGTGCAGGCCAGCGCCGGATCATCCAGGTAGCCGCAGCGGCAGGGGTTGATGGCCGCCACCAGCTGGAAGCGGGCGGGGTAGGCGACATGGCCGTTGGCCCGCGCGATCACCGCCCGCCCCGTCTCCAGCGGCTGGCGCAGGGCTTCGAGGGCGCCGCGGGCGAATTCCGGCAGCTCGTCGAGGAACAGCACGCCGTTGTGGGCAAGGCTGATCTCCCCCGGCCGGGCGCGATGGCCGCCGCCCACCAGCGCCGGAACGGAGGCGGAATGATGTGGGTCGCGGAAAGGCCGGCGGTGCAGCAGGCGGCCGCCGTCCAACTGCCCGGCGATGGAGTGGATCATCGACACCTCCAGCGCCTCTTCCGCCGTCAGGGGCGGCAGCAGGCCGGGCATGCGGGCCGCCAGCATGGACTTGCCGGAGCCGGGCGGCCCGATCATCAGCAGGTTGTGGCCGCCGGCCGCCGCCACCTCCAGCGCCCGCCGGGCCGTCTCCTGCCCCTTGATGTCGGCCAGATCGGGCAGCGGCGGCCCGTCCATGGCCATGCGTGCCTGCGGCGGTGGCAGCAGCTGCGAGCCCTTGAAGTGGTTGATGAGGTCGAGCAGCCCGCGCGGCGCCAGCACCCCCTGACCGCCGGCCCAGGCCGCCTCGCCGCCTTGCTGGGCCGGGCAGATCAGGCCGCGCTCGGCGGCATTGGCGGCGATGGCGGCCGGCAGCACCCCGGCCACCGGCGCCAAGCCGCCGTCGAGGCCCAGTTCGCCAAGCACGGTATACTGCGCCATGTCCTCCGCCGGCAGCACGCCCATGGCCACCAGCAGGGCGCAGGCGATGGGCAGGTCGAAATGGCTGCCCTCCTTTTGCAGATCGGCGGGAGCGAGGTTGATGGTGATGCGCTTGGGCGGCAGGGCGAGGCCGACGGCGGTGAGGGCCGCCCGCACCCGCTCCCGGCTTTCGGCCACCGCCTTGTCGGGCAGCCCGACCAGGGCGAAGGAGGGCAGCCCGCCCGCCACCGACACCTGCACCTCGATATCACGAGTTTCGATACCCTGGAAAGCAACCGTGTTGATGCGCGCGACCATGGACCCCCTCGCGTCAGTCGTGGGGGAGTTTACATGCTGCGCGCGAAGGGGTCAGCGGCAATGATCGCCGGAAGACGCTTTCCGGCGAGGCTTGCGGTTATCGCGCCTCCGGTGGCACGTCCTTGTCGTATTGCGGCAGGCCGTCGTCCATCCTGACCCACGCCGGGCGCTCGCTCACCCATTCATGACAGGTGGGGGCGACAGCCGCCGGATCATCCAGGGCGGTGAGCGGCACCCCGACAGTGGACAGATCGGTCGGATCGGTCATGTGGAGAGTGGCGCCGCAGTGGGCGCAGAAGAAACGGTGGCCCCGCCACGACGACGGGAAGCACTGCGGCTTGCCCTCGGTCAGGCGGAACGACTCGGCGGGCCAGCAGCCCCAGGGGATGCCGATGGAACCGCTGGAGCGCTGGCATTCGCGGCAGTGGCACCAGTCGGCGTAGAGCGGGCTAGCCGTCACCTCGAAGCGCACGGCTCCGCACAGGCAGCCGCCGGCATGGATGGTGGGGGTGGTGGGGGGCGTCTCGCTGGTCGTCGCGGGCACGCGGGCCTCCTGCGATGGGGGATGGGGCTGGCGAACGGCGGAACCCGCCCAGCATGGCGACATCGAGCGCGTGGCTCCAGGCCCATTTCGTCAGGTCGAGCATGTTCCGTCTCCGGCCAGGGGTGTCCGGTATCATCTTGACGCCGGACCGGTATTGCGGAGAAATCACCTTATCTCGCCAGTCATGTGAGCCAGGGTCACGCCCGCCATGTCCAGACCGTCGCTGCCGTCGCTCGTCGCCCTGCGTGCCCTGGAGGCGGCCGTGCGTCATGGCGGGGTGGTGAAGGCGGCGGATGAGTTGGGCGTCACCCACGGCGCCGTCAGCCGTCATCTGCGCGACCTGGAGCAGGCGTTGGGGGTGGAACTGGTGGTGCGCGGGGCGCGGCGGCTGGAGCCGACCTATGACGGCCGTCGCCTGGGGGCCGCCCTGACGCCGTTGTTCGACGGCATGGCGGCGGCGGTGGAGGCGGTGCGGCGGCGGCCGGAACGGCAATCCCTGCGCGTCAGCGTCGATCCCGCCTTCGCCGGACTGTGGCTGGTGCCGCGCCTCGGCGCCTTCCGGCGGGAGCGGCCGGGTGTGGAGGTGGTGGTGGATGCCACCACCCATCTGGCCGATGTCGCCGCCGGGCCGGTGGACGTGGCGGTGCGCCATCTGGTCCACGGTCGCCCGGAAGCGACCGGTTGCCGGCTTGAAAAGCTGGCCGATGCCCTGTGCTTCCCGGCCGCCGCTCCGGCGTTGGCGGCAGCCCTCGGGGCGGCGCCGACGGCGGCCGATGTCGCCCGCCTGCCGCTGATCCACGAGGACGGCCGCGAGCCGTGGCATCTGTGGCTGAGCGCCGCCGGCGTGGCGCCGCCGCCGGATCGCGGCGCCCTGATGCTCAACGACCTGACGCTGGCGGTGCTGGCGGCGGAGCGGGGAGAGGGGGCGGTGTTGCTCGATACCGTGCTGGGGGCCGATGCGCTGGCGCGCGGCCGGCTGGTGGCGCTGTCGCCGCTCACCGTCCGCATCGGCGCCTATTGGCTGGTGACGCCGGCCGGGCGGCCGCTGGCCCGCCCGGCACGGGAGTTCGCCGATTGGCTGCGCGCCGCCATCGGCGGATAGAGAGGCGCCATCCGGTTACCAGATGGTCTTGGCCAGATGGTCGCCGCCGCTGGCGACCTCGGCGAAAATGGCGCGGGCCTGGGCCTCGTCGCGCCAGCCGTCGGGCTCCAGCAGGCGGGCCATGCC
>JAEWWF010000190.1 GCA_023396465.1 Pseudomonadota bacterium | reverse complement strand
CCGGTTGAACGGCGGCGCCCAGCGCCGGCTTCGCCACGGGCAACGGCGCGGCGGCCATGGCGGTCGCTTTCGGTGCCGGTGCCGTGACCATCACCGGGGCGGCCTTGCCCTTGGCCGGGGCGTCGTGCTTGCCAGCATAGGCCTGATCCAGCAGCTTGATCATGTGGGCATCGCGCCAGCCGGCGCTTTCGCCGCCGAACACCACGCCGACCAGCCGGCGGCCGTCGCGCACCGCGCTGGTCACCAGATTGAAACCGGAGGCATTGATGAAACCGGTCTTCAGGCCATCGGCGCCCTTGTAGTTCAGCAGAACACGGTTGTGAGTGTTGAAGGTCTTGCCCTTCACCGTCACCGAGCGGGTGTTGAAATAGTGGTAGTACTTGGGGAAATGCTTGTGCAGCGCCATGGCGAGCGTCGCCATGTCCTCCGCCGTGCTCAGCTGCGCCGTGTTGGGCAGGCCGGAAGCATTGCGAAAGGTGGTTCGCTTCATGCCGAGGTCATTGGCCTTCTTGGTCATCTTGGCGGCGAACTGCACCTCGCTGCCGGCCAGCGCCTCGGCCACCATCACCGCCACGTCGTTGGCCGACTTGGTGACCAGAACCTTGATCGCCTCTTCCACCGTGATGGTCTCGCCGGCCTTGAGGCCGAGCTTCGACGGCGGCATGCCGACGGCGCGGGTGGAAGCCTTGATGGGCGTGCTCAGGGACAGCTGCTTCTTTTCCAGCGCCTCGAACACCATATAAAGGGTCATCATCTTGGTCAGGGAGGCCGGATACAGGCGCTCGTCCGCGTTGCGGGAGTAGAGCACCTTGCCCGTCTGAGAATCGACCACGATGGAGGCATACCGCCCCGCCAGAGCCTGCGTCGCACCGGCCATCGTGAGGACGCAGGCGACCAGCGCGAATGCGACGACGCGAAGTGCTGCCTTCATAATTCCCCCCTGCGGCGCGTGCGGAAGCGATCCTGGTGGACCTTTTATGGACCCGGAACCCTTAAGCAAGGGTTTCGTCAGGACGACTTGGTTCCAGCATAAGCAACAGGCGAGTCGCTGTAAACCCAAATTGGAGCAAAAACAAGGCATTCTCGCCTTGTGTGCAGATGAGCTGAGAAGTTCGCCCGCTGGGCGGCGGGGAGCGGCCGGTTTCGGCGGCGGTGATCTTCGCTGAAAGATCAAACCGTTCTATTGCGTCGCAGCAATATCCATTGACACCCTGGAGGGTGGCGGCCATAGTCCCCCATGTTGCAACGCACAATCAGAGTTTCCGGACCGCGACCCGCAAGGTCGCCGCCCGCTGGCTGAAGTTTTCCCGCGCTGCGGGAACGTTGGCCGGCGGTCGTTGTTCAGGTCACGTCAGCCGGCATACCGCTGAGAGGGACTTTCGCGGGTGCCACATCCGATATCCGTCGTAGAGCAGCCAGGGAGCCCGAAGACGATGAGCACCACCCCCAAGAGCCCGACGCCTTCCACCGAGGCCGCCACCACCCCGGCGCCCACCCGCAAGCCGGCCGCCAAGGCCGCCGCCGCCGCCAAGCCGGCCGCCGCTGTGCTGCCGGTGGACGTGCCGAAGGCGCCGAGCGCCACCGAAGCCGCCGCCGCCGCCAGCAAGACCGCCGCCGAGACCGCCAAGGCCATCGACGAGGCGGTGGCCGTCAGCAAGCAAACGGTGGAGAACGTGGTGAAGGCCGGCGCCGACACCGCCACCCGCAGCTATGAAAAGGCCGTCGCGGTGCAGCGGTCGCGGGTGGATGCCGCCGCCCGCGTCAGCGACGATGCCATGAAGACCTACGAGGGCTCCGTCGCGCTGGCCAAAGAGAACGTCGATGCCGTGCTGACCTCCGGCTCCATCGTCGTCAAGGGCATGCAGGACATGACGAAGATCATGCTCAGCGCCGTCCACGACCAGCTGGAGGAAAACCTCGCCTACGGCAAGGCGCTCATTTCCTGCCGCTCGGTGAACGAGATGATCGACCTCAACCAGTCCGCCGCCCGCAGCGGCATGGATGGTCTTGGCGAGATCGCCGGCAAGCTCAGCGCCACCTCGGCCAAGGTGTTGGAGGAGGCCGTGCAGCCGCTCACCGACCGTCTGACCGCCAATATCGACCGCCTGATGCAGCCGATGGGGCGCTGATCCAGCATCCCTCGCCATCACGGCAGTGCTGAAGGCGCCCGGCGGAGTGTTCGTCCGGGCGCCTTTTCTTTTGGTCGGGTGGACGTCGTGCCATCGCCCGGCGATCCGCCGCCATCCATGGTGCGTACCCAAGGCAAGGCGCGGGTGACCCGGACGCCAAGGGGAAAATCGGCCTGCCACTGGCTGCCGGAGTCAGGCGTACCTATATCAGCCTCGGGTGACCAACAGTGCTCTTTGCCGCCGCCCCGGCCCGACCTATTATCGGTGGACGAGTACAGTCGCATTGGAGTGACGGACGCCGATGAGCGATCACGACCATGACCGGAACGGGCCGGGCGGACCCAATACCAACGTGGTCATCAAGACCCGTCCGAAGACGAAAAAGCCGTCCATGTACAAGGTCTTGATGCTGAACGACGACTACACGCCGATGGAGTTCGTCGTTCATGTCCTTGAAAGGTTCTTCGCCAAGAACCGCGACGAGGCCACGCGCATCATGATGCACGTTCATCAGCGCGGGGTCGGGGTGTGCGGGGTGTACACCTACGAAGTGGCGGAGACCAAGGTGACCCAGGTGATGGATCTGGCGCGTCAGCACCAGCATCCGCTGCAATGCACCGTGGAGAAGGAATAGCCGCCCATGCTTTCGGCCAACCTGGAACAGACCCTTCACAAGGCCCTGGCGCTGGCCGCCCAGCATCGCCACGAATACGCCACGCTGGAACATCTCCTGCTGGCGCTGTCGGACGATGCCGATGCGGTGGCGGTCATGCGGGCCTGCAACGTGGACGTCGAGCATCTCAAGCGCGATGTCGGCGCCTTCGTCGACAAGGAACTGTCCGGGCTGGTCACCGCGCGGGAAACCGACCCGAAGCCCACCGCCGGCTTTCAGCGGGTGGTGCAGCGCGCCGCCATTCACGTTCAGTCCTCCGGCCGCGAGGAGGTGACGGGCGCCAATGTCCTCGTCGCGCTCTTCAGCGAACGCGAGAGCCACGCCGTCTATTTCCTGCAAAGCCAGGACATGAGCCGGCTGGATGCCGTCAACTACATCAGTCACGGCATTGCCAAGCGACCGGGTGGCGCCCAGGCCCGCCCCGTCTCCGGCGCCGCCGACGATGCGCACGCGGAGGCAGTGGTGAAAAAGGGACGTGAAGCGCTCGACACCTACTGCGTCGACCTCAACCGGAAGGCGCGGGACGGCAAAATCGATCCTCTCATCGGCCGTGACCTGGAGGTGGAACGGACCATCCAGATCCTGTGCCGCCGCACCAAGAACAACCCGCTCTACGTGGGGGATCCGGGCGTCGGCAAGACCGCCATCGCCGAAGGGCTGGCCAAGCGCATCGTCGAGGGCGAGGTGCCCGAGGTGCTGCGCGACGCGACCATCTTCGCCCTCGACATGGGCTCGCTGCTGGCCGGCACCCGCTATCGCGGCGACTTCGAGGAACGGCTGAAGGCGGTGGTCTCCGAACTGGAGGCGCTGCCCGGCTCGGTGCTGTTCATCGACGAGATCCACACGGTGATCGGCGCCGGCGCCACCTCGGGCGGCAGCATGGATGCCTCCAACCTGCTGAAGCCGGCGCTGGCCCAGGGCACGCTGCGTTGCATCGGCTCGACCACCTACAAGGAATTCCGCAACCACTTCGAGAAGGACCGGGCGCTGGTCCGTCGCTTCCAGAAGATCGACGTGCCGGAACCGTCGGTCGAGGACTCGGTCAAGATCCTGCGCGGCCTGAAGCCGTATTACGAAAAGCACCACGGCGTGAAGTACACGGTGGAAGCCATTCGCTCGGCGGTGGAACTGGCCGCCAAGTACATCCACGACCGCAAGCTGCCCGACAAGGCCATCGACGTCATCGACGAGGTGGGCGCGGCGCGCAACCTGGTGCCCGAGAACAAGCGGCGCAAGACGGTGACGGTCAAGGACGTGGAGGAGATCGTCGCCAAGATCGCCCGCATCCCGCCCAAGTCGGTCAGTCGTGACGATCAGGAGGCCCTGCGCAACCTGGAACGCGACCTGAAGACCATGGTGTTCGGCCAGGACAAGGCCATCGAGATGCTGTCCAGTTCCATCAAGCTGGCGCGCGCCGGCCTGCGGGAACCGGAAAAGCCCATCGGCAACTACCTGTTCTCCGGCCCGACCGGCGTCGGCAAGACCGAGGTGGCGCGGCAGCTGTCGCGGTCGCTGGGGATCGAGCTGCTGCGCTTCGACATGTCGGAGTACATGGAGCGGCACTCGGTCAGCCGTCTGATCGGCGCCCCGCCGGGCTATGTCGGCTTCGACCAGGGCGGCCTGCTCACCGACGGCATCGACCAGCACCCGCACTGCGTGCTGCTGCTGGACGAGATCGAGAAGGCCCACCCGGACCTGTTCAACATCCTGTTGCAGATCATGGATCACGGCAAGCTGACCGACCACAACGGCAAGACGGTCGACTTCCGTAACGTCATCCTGATCATGACCAGCAATGCCGGCGCCTCGGAACTCGCCAAGCCGGCCATCGGTTTCGGCCGCGAGACCCGTGAGGGCGACGACAAGGAAGCCATCGAGCGGATGTTCAGCCCCGAGTTCCGCAACCGTCTGGATGCCGTGATCCCCTTCGCCAGCCTGTCGCAGGAGGTGGTGTCCAAGGTGGTCGACAAGTTCATCATGGAGCTGGAGGCCCAGCTGGCCGACCGCGACGTGCAGATCGAGCTGACCGAGGAAGCCCGCACCTGGCTGGCCGACCGCGGCTACGACCGCGCCATGGGGGCCCGTCCGCTCGGCCGGGTGATCCAGGAAACCATCAAGCGTCCGCTGGCCGAGGAACTGCTGTTCGGCAAGCTGGTGTTGGGCGGCGTGGTGAAGGTGCGCATCGAGGACGACAAGCCGGTGTTCGACATCACCCCGGCGCCGCCGCGCGCCCGTCGTAAGGAGGAGGAGACGGTGGACTGATCCACCGTCGTCCTTCTGGTCTGGACAAAAAAAGCCCCCGGTGGAGCGATCCGCCGGGGGCTTTCTGTTGGTGCTGGACGGCCTTAGCTGCCTTCCACCTTCAGGGTCAGGAGGTCGGTCAATCCGCCAGTCTCCGCCGACTCCATCACCACCGGCAGAAGCAGCGGCTGCTGCGGCGTCAGGCTGATGCTGAAAGCGGTGGTGCCGACAAGGAAGGCCCGCACGGCGTCCGCCACCATGGCAACATCGGCGGGTGATACCTGATCGCCGGCGTTCAGGGTCACCATCTCCGCCGCCGCCGCCGCGAAGCCGGGGCGGTCGCCGCCCGCCGCCTGATCGACCAGCACATCGGCGAGACGGTCGTCGGAGTAGGTGAGGGTGGCGCCGACGAAGGCGATATTCCCGGCCATGGCCATGGCTGCCTCCAGGTCGTCGGCATCCATGGCGCGGGCCAGTTCCACCAGCGGGACGCCGGCGAAGTCCACCTTCAGCACTGCCTCGCCCAGCCCTTCGCCCCGCACGGAGACGGGGCCGACGGTGAGGGCGCCGCCTTCGGCGATGTAGCGCTGGGCGATGTCCACCGACAGGTCGAGCGTCTTGCGGTCCAGGGCTTCCAGCGCCATGGCCAGCAGTGGCGCTTCCGGGGCGAGCAGGGAGGCGGGCACCGTCAGATGGTCCATGCGCAGGCGCGACGACACCACGGTGCCCTCGATGCGCTCCAGGTCGGTGATGGAGAGGCCGTCGAGGCTGATCGGACCGTCGGGACTGAAGCCGGTCAGGGTGAGGCGTCCCTGGCGCAGCTCGGTCAGGCCGAAGGCATCGCCGGCCGCTGCCTCGATGGCGGTCATGTCGCCGCGCAGGGACGACAGGTCGAGCCCGGAGAGGCTGAGATCGGTCAGCGAGAGGGCGAGGCCGCCGCCGCCGTCGCCCGCCTCGGCCGTGGTCTCGGTCAACTCCAGGCCGGACAGGGCGATGCGGCCATAGCGGCCATTCACCACGTCATCGACGCCCATCCCCTTGACGGTGGCGCGAACGCTGCCGTCTTCGGCGGTGAAGGTCAGGTCGGAGACCGCGATGCTCTTGGCGGTCAGGCCGCCGATCACCGCCGGCAGCCGCTCACCGGCAAAGACACTGTCCGGCGGCAGGTCGGCGACCGGGCCGACGGCGGCAATGTCCATCGCGGCGATGGTCACGGCGCCGCTGCCCGGCAGGCTGATGGTGACGTCCTCCGCCCGCGCCGTCTCGACACCGGCTTCCGACAGGCCGCTGGCGCGCACGGTGGCGCTGCGGGCCTGATACCCGTCGGCGCGGCTGTAGGTCAGACCGTCGATGGCGACCGAGCCGCCCAGAGGACTGGCGTCCACGGCGGCCCAGGTGAAGTGCTCGCCGGTGCCGAGGCTGGCGGCGTGCCGCTCCAGCAGACTATGGGCGCGGGCATCAGCGGTGCGGTCGGCGATGACATAGCCGCCCGCGGCGACCGCCACGGCGGCAACGGCGCCGATGGCGACGGCCTTGGTGTTCATGATGGTGAAACTCCCCCTCGAAGGATCCCGTCCGCAGCATTAGCACGATGTGATGCAGGCCGCATCCCCGGAAACGGGCGGTGGCCCGTCGGTGTGTCCGGCGTCAGGTTTACGTTTACGGAAAGTGGGGCATGAGGCACTCTGGCGGCAGTCCCGCCAGCCGAAGGAGCCTCCATGATTGCCGATTGCCTTGCCGGCGTTCGCGTGCTCGACCTCAGCCAGTACGTGCCCGGCCCCTATGCGACCCTGCTGCTGAGCGATCTGGGGGCGGAGGTGGTGAAGGTGGAGCCCCCGGCGGGCGACCCCATGCGCGGCCTGACTCCGTTGGCCGCCGACGGTACCTCGCCGGTCTATGCCGGCCTCAACCGCAACAAGACGGTGGTGCGCCTGGACCTCAAGGCGGCGGATGACCGGGCGGTGATGGAAGACTTGGTCCGCCGCGCCGATGTCTTGCTGGAGAGCTATCGGCCGGGGGTGCTGGACCGCCTGGGCTTCGGTCCGGCGGCGTTGGCCGCCCTGAACCCGCGCCTTGTTCATTGCGCGGTGTCCGGCTTCGGCCAGACCGGGCCGTTGCGGCTGCGCGCCGGCCATGACAACACTTACATGGCCCTCGCCGGCGCGCTGGCGGTGACCGGGTCGGAGGAGGCGCCGCTGGCTCCGTTCCCGCCGCTTGCCGATCATGCCAGCGCCATGAATGCCGTCATCGCCATCCTGGCGGCGCTGGTGCGGCGGGGACGCACCGGGCAGGGGGCACGGCTGGACCTGTCGATCTATGAAAGCGCCCTGGCGTTGCAGTACCACAGTCTGCTGACCCTCGGCATCGCCGACAACGAACGCGGCCGTGGGCTGCTCAACGGGGCTGCCGCCTATTACCGGATCTACCGTTGCGCTGATGGTGGGTTCATGGCCCTCGGTGCCATCGAGCCCAAGTTCTGGCGCGACTTCTGCGTCACCGTCGGGCGGGAGGATTGGGTGGCGCGGCAGGGCGATGCCTTCCCGCAAACGGCGCTGATCGCTGATGTGGCGGCAGTGCTCGCCTCCCAGGACCGCGACGGATGGGTGGCGCGGTTCGAGGGCGTGGACTGCTGTTTCGAGCCGGTGCTGAGCCCGGCCGAGGCCGCCGCGCATCCGCAGGCCGGCGCGCGGGGGATGGTGGCGTTGCTCCCCGACGGAACGGCGGAACCGCTGTTTCCGGTGACCGCCGACGACGCGCCGCCACCGGCCCGGCGGCCGCTGCGCGAGGTGTCCGCCGTGGCGGTGCGGGATGCCTGGGCGGCGGCCGATGGCGGCCTGGGCGCGACGCTTGCTTGAGCGTCCGCCCTGTCAGGCGTCCAGGGTCATGTCGAGGGCGATGCCCCCGGCCTTGGCCACCCGCACCGTCTTGCGGCTCTTGCGGGCAATGGGGATTTTCGCCTTCATGCAGTAGGCCAGCAGGGCTGCCGCCACGAAGGGCTCGTCCATGGCATGGAAGACCTGTTTGCCGTCCCGCGTCTGCATGTGGACCCGCAGCTTGACCGGCTGCTCGGTCTCCACCTTGAAGTCGAGCACGGCTCCCTGCGGCAGGTTGGTGTTCGCGGTAAGGCTGAATTCTGACATGGCGCGCGCCACTTCAACGTCGCTGAACAGCAGGCGGCGGATTTCTGTCGGCATGTGTTTTTTTGTCCCCAGACGGCGTTCCTTCTCCGGGCCGTCTCTCCACGCCCAGAGTAGCCGCTTTCCGCCACGCCGCCAAAGGACTTCTGTCTGTCAGCCGACCAGGGCCCTGCCTTCCAGGTGGCGCTGGATGTGGGGTTTCAGCTTCATGTCCTCCTGGAGGATGTGCTCCAGAAGCCAGGTGTTGAGGATGGACAGCAGGTCGGCATAGGAGTGGTGGTCGCAGTCGATGCCCTGCGCCTCCATCTTCTCGCGCGTCTGCTTGAAGCGCTTATAGGCCGCCAGCAGGCGGGCCACCAGGGCGCGGTGCTTTTCCTGATGAGTCTGGCAAAGCGGATAGCCCATTTCCTGTTGCAATGCCTCCTCGCGCGCGAAGTGAATCTTCGTGTATTCGGCCAACTCCCGGAACGTCTGATCCAGCGCGATGAAGGCGGCGCCGTTCTGCGTCAGGTTCTCGAACGTGTTGAGAATGTCTATCAGCGCCTTGTGGTCGGCATCGATCACCGGATGCCCGACGCTCATCTGTTCCCGCCATACGATCGCCATGTGTGCCCCTCCCAACCACACGCCCCTTCTTTGGGTGCGGAATTATCGCATGGCGTTCTGTCCGGGCGAAACAATGCGGATGACATAGGACCGACCGAGTCTTGCGAACCCGACCGGTCCTTTTGGGGCAAGCACGCCCCTGCCGAAGGGCAGGGAAGGGGGCGTCAGTCCTTCCAGCGTGGCAGGGCCTGCAACTGGTCCTCGGTCAGGTTGGTGACGAAGGTGCGGTCCTGTGGCGCCAACTCCAGATGCTCCAGGCCGACCACCACATCCTCGTCGCCGAGATCAAGCACCCCGCCAGTCTCGACCACGACCGCCATCACGGTCCCGCGGTCGTCGGCAAGGATGTCCTCCACCTCCCCGATCTTTTCGCCCGAGGGGCCGATGACGTCGTAGTCGTCGATGTCGTGACGCAGATCGTCCGGCAGGGCGGCGAGGGCTTCCGGCCATTGCAGCGCGGTGTCATCGGCATCCGCCTCGCGCAGGCCGTCCATCTGCGGCGTGGTGGCGGCTCCGCCGATGGCGGCGGACTGTTCGCCCTGTCCCTGCGGCAGGGTGGGGGCTCCCGGGGGGACGGGATCGGCGGCAAGAGCGACGGTCGGCACCAGCAGGGCGGCGGCGGTCAAGGTGCGGCGAAGGCTACGCAGCGGGGGCATCGGGGCCTCCTTGAACAGGGGATGGTTCCCTTGCCAACGGGGAGGGGGACGCGGGCGTTCGCGGAAAGCCGCCCGCTGCCGCCTTCGTCGGTCAACCGAGCGGCCCGCCCGCCGCCCCCGTCTGCGGCTGCGATTCGAGCAGGCGCTTCAGGAGCTCCAGATCATCGGCCGCCTGTACGTCCGGTTCCTCGCCAAGCATGCGCGCGACTTTGGCGCCGAGTTCGCCGCCGGGGGCGAAATAGGCGAGGTGCAGGCGTACCAGGGTGGTCTCGCCGGGTTCGTCCTCGAACGTCACCGTGCCTTCGTTGCGGATATCGGCCGGGGGTACCGCCCGCCAGCGGATGCGGCGTCCGTCCTCGATATCGTAAAGGTCCGACTCCCACTGGAGGGAGGTGCGGAGGGGGCCGCGCACCACCCAGCGATGGCGATCCGGGCCGATCGCGGTGACGCTTTCGACATGCGACATGAATTGCGGGAAGTGGGTCGGGTCGCGCCAGAAGGCGAAAACCTGCTGCCGCGGGCGGGCGATGGAGATGGTGCGCTCGATGGTCAGCCAGCGGCCAGGCAGGCGGGCGCCGGGTGTGGTGTCGGTTTCGCTGCACCAGCGCTTCCACGCCCAGATGCCGCCGGCGGCGGCCACGGCCAGACCGAGCGGGCCAGCCCGGCGCAGGGCCAGAAGCGCCAGGGCGCTGCCGGCCAGCAAGGCTCCGCGGGAGGACAGGACGTCGGACGAGCCTTCGCTGTGGCGGGAGGAGTCGAAGGTCATGGGGTATCTCCGCTGTGTCAGAAAGCGGCGTCGCGGGGTGGCGCCGCGCTCATCGGCGAACGCCCCGTCGGCGGCTGTCGTTCCGTGGGCTCCCCCTATGGTCGGGCGCCGGACCGGGCGTCCCATCAGGAGAGCGCGCGGACGACGGACGCTGCCGCGCCACGGCCACTCAGCCAGGCACCGGGGACCTGGGTCGCCCATTCCACCTCGCACGCCTCGCCGGCGAAGAACACGCGGTCGGCCACCGGCGCGGCAAGGGCGGTACGGGCGGTGGCCTGGCCGGGAAGGGCGGCGGAAACGGCGCCGAGGCTGAAGGGATCGGCGCCCCAGGCGGTGGCGGCGGCGCCGCCGATCATGCCGCGCACGTCGTTGCCATAGACCGTCGCCAGTCGCTCGGTGACGGTGGCGACGGCGGCGGCCTCGCCCTCCTTCTCCAGCGCCCAGGCCTCCGCTCCGCCGAGGATGGCGACGGCGAGATCACTGCCGAACGGCCGGTGGACCACATCCAGGACGCCGCCGTCTGGCATCAGTGCGTGCAGGCGGTCGAACGGGTCGAGGTCGAGCGGATTGCCGGGCAGGTGCAGAACGACCTTGTTGAGCAGCCCCATGCGCAGCCCGCCGATGGCGCGGGCGGTGTCGGCGGGCAAGGCGGGGGTGAACCGGATGCCGCCGGCGCTCAACACGCCCACCGACACGGTCACCAACACCGCCCGCGCCCGCAGGCTGCCGGCGCCGGTGTGG
>JAEWWF010000152.1 GCA_023396465.1 Pseudomonadota bacterium | reverse complement strand
AATTTCCAGTCTGGTTAAGGGCACCCGGGGCGCGACGCCGTACCGCTAAAGAAGAACGGCGCGGACCGGTGTTCGGGTCCGCGCCGCTCAGAAAGAAGGCGCCGAAACGGAGAGGACCGTTTCAGGTAACGAGATGTTCGATGTCCTGGGTCTCGACCTTGTGATCGTCGAAGGTGATGGTCGCCGCCGGCGCGGCATCCTCGGCGGGTTCGAGATCGACCACGCGCCCCTCCTCCGACACCGTCGCGTTACCCTCGGCGACCTCGACATCATACACCAGCCCGCCGGTCCCATCGGTCGGGGCCTCCGGCGTCTCGCCGCTGCCGTTGTCCACCTGGAACAGCCAGTCGCCGCCCACCCCGGAGCCGTCCATCATCACCAGCGTGTCGGCGCCGCCGGCGCCATCGATGGACACCAGGCTCGGTATGGCGTCGGCACCGCCGACACCGTAGACGAACAGATCATCGCCATCGGTCCCGGTCAGGGTGGCGGTGTCGCCGGTGACGAAGAACAGGTTGCCGCGGGCGTCATCCTCCAGGGTCAGGTCATCGGTGATGTTGGCCTGAGCGGAAATGGTGCCGGTGGCGCCTTCGCTGTCGACCACGGTGACCGTGAAGTCGCGCACGCCAGCATCGAGCGAGCCGTCGCCGCTGGTGAGAATCACGCTCTCCGCCAGTTGCTGATACACCTCGTGGCTGGCTTCGCCCGTGAAGGTGAGCGTGTTGCTGCTCGCCTCGTAGCTGATGGCGATCTGGGCCCCGTCGACCTCCACCTCCAGGCGGCCGTCGATGGGGTTGAAGGTCACCGTCTGGCCGGTGATGCCGAGGGTGTCCCCCGGCTGGCGGCCATTGCTGATGGAGACCATCATGGCCTTCAGATAATCGCCCACGTCCACATCGGCGATCACCACCGCCGCGCCACTGCCATCACCGTCCGGGAAGATGCGGATCGGCTCATTGCCGGTGCCGACGATCTGCCCGGTGGTCTCGACCTCGATGGTCGGCGCGTCGTTGGTGGGAGTGACCTCCACATCCAGGGTGGCGAACTTGGACGCCGTGGTGCCCTCCTCCAGGGCCCGCGCTTCCAGGCCCAAGGTCACGGTGCCGTTCCAGTCCGTCGGTGTCACCATGCGCAGATCGGCGATGTCCTCGCCGTCGATGGTCCACACCAGGGCCCCATCCACGGTTTCCGCCACATAGGGCGTCGTGCCCTTGCCGAAGAACAGGGTATCGGCGGGGGCGCCGGTGATGATCAGCTTCAGCGTCTCGCCGTCCGGATCGTTGAGGCTGGCGGTGATGCCGAGGGCGATACCGTTGGACGCCACCGGCAGGCCGTTGGCATCACGGGCCTGATCCTCGGCGCCGCCGACCGGATCGGTCGGCAGGTCCAGGTCGGGCGTATCGGCCACGCCCTTGACCGTCACCTTGAACGGCAGTTCCGGCGAGGTGGCGGTGGTGCCGTCTTCCTTGGTCACCACATAGGCGGTCAGGTCGACGTTGCCAGAGAAGTTTTCCTCGCCGAGGAAGTGGGCATCCTCGACATGGGCCTGATCGACCACCCAGACGCCGGTTTCGGTGCCGTCGGCCACCACCACCGGGTTGCCGTCGGCGTCGAACAAGGCCTTGCCGTCGGCATCCACCTGCACATGCAGAAGCTTGGTGCCGGCCGCGTCGGTGATGGACGCGCCGGTGGGCACTCCCTTGATGACCACCCACATGGTCTCGCCGGTCAGGTCCGACAATTGGGCGTTGAGGGTCAGCTTCGAGGCGGTGCCTTCCAGCGCGTCGGTCAGGTTCTGCGGGTCGAGGGAGGCCATGTCGGCCACGCCCTTCACCACCACCTGCCAATTGCCGCTGGCGGCCTCCACCGGTTCCCGGACATCGCCCTCCATGGTGAAGGCCTTGATTTCCAGGTCCATGGTGCCCGACCAATCGGCCGGCGGCGTCATCTTCACGCCGGTCAGCGCGCCATCGGCGGCGATGTTGCCGTCCTTCACCACCCACTCGGTATAGGTGACGCCGTCGACGGTGTAGGAGCCGTTGTTGCTGGCACCACTCAGCACCGCCCCCTCCGGCACGCCACGGATGACGACCGAGACATATTCCGACGCATAAGCGGCGCCGCTGCCGATGCGATCCCCCATGACCAGGGTGGCGGTGATGTCGAACGCCGTATCCTCGGTCGCCATCACCGGATCGGTGGGCAGGGTGAAGGTGCCGGTTTCCGTCACCGGCGTCACCGTGAAGGCGATGGTGCCGGCGGAAATCTCCGGGTCCGTCCCGTTGTCGCTGATGGAAACGGAAACCTCCAGCGACACCGAACCGTGCCAATCGGCCGGCGGCTTGACGGTCAGGCCCGTCAGGTCGAGCGCGGTGCCCGACGCCAGCGCCGATTTCGCGTCGGCGACATCGGCCCCAAAGGCCGACACGTCGATGCGATAAGCGCCGTCGGCATCCTGGCTCACCTCGACGCCGTTCAATTCCAGCTTGGCATCGACCGGCAGCCCGGTGGCGCGGATGACGATCTTCGGCTCGTCGTCGGTGAAGGTTTCGCTGAAGTTGGCACGCTCGTTCGGCGTGATCGTCAGGTTGACGGCCACCGACTCCGTGTCCTCGGCGAAGCTCTTGCCGTTGACGTCGGACGAGATGGTGACGCCATCGGTCACCGCCTCGATGGGAATTTCCACCGGATCGGCCAAGGTGATGGTGTCGCTGCGGAAATCACCCTCACCCCGCCCCTGCGCCACCACCTGCATGGTGAACGAGATGGGCTCATCCGAATCCTGCGGCGGGATCAGTTGCACCGACCCGTCTTCCAGGCTCTCCACCGGGATGACGATGTTGCCGTCCTCGTCCTGATAGAAGGCGAAGGCCCCCTTGGTGGTGCTGGCGACGGTGACGCCGACCGTCAGGATGGTCAGGATCACCGCTGAGACGTGCGACGGAGCCGAAGCACCGTCGCGCGTGGTGGTGCCACGCAGCACCACCGGCTCGTCTTCCTTGCCGCTCAGGTCATCGAGCTTGACGTAGAAGTCTAGGTCTTCCGGCGTGGTTCCACCGCCGCTTCCCGGCGTGCCGGTGAATTCCACCTCGACGCTGACCGGGTCGCTCTTCCAGGTGGTGACGTTTTTGTCATCGGGATCGACGTCGCGCACCATGGCGGTGACCGTCAAGGTGGCGCTGGCGCCGGCGGCGCCTTCCACCTGGAGGCTGTCGATGGCGTCGCCGGAGACGATCCAGCGGCCGTTGCCGGCGTTGAAGCCGCCGGTCAGACGGGCATCCTCGGGCACCCCCTCGACGATGAGATAGCGGCTTTCCGAACCGTCGGTATCGGTGAGTTGCAGATCGACGCCGAGGGCGATCTTCTCGCCGCTGGCAACACTTGCGGCACTCGGCGCGACGGTGAACACCTTGGCGGGGTCGACCACGGCGTCGATCACCACCTTGGTGGAGAGCACGGTTTCGGCGCCCTCCCCATCGCCATGGGCGGAGGTGGCCTTGATGGTGACGGGAATGTCGGCCGACCAATGATCCGGCAGGCCGGTGATGCGGATTTCGCCCATCTGGCCGGTGTCGGCATCATAGAAGGCGGCGAGATCCTCCCCGCTCAGGTCGAATTCGGCGCCGCCGCCGATATCCACCACCCGCGTGGTGGTGCCGTCGACGCTGACGATTTCCGCCTTCAGGCCACTCAGCCCCATGTCGCCGAAGTCGACCGAGATATGGGTGATCTGCTCCGCCTCGTCCACCAGATCGGTGGGCAGCACGGTGATGGTCACCGGCACGCCGTCGGCGCCGAAGCTGTCCTCCGCTCCACCGCCGCTCAACGACACGCTGGGCTTGTCGGCCACCGGGTCGATCTGCACCTCAAGGGTGTGGGGGAAGGTCTTGGTGGCGCCGTCGTTCTCCGTCACCACCAGATCAACGGCGACCTCCTTGGTGCCGGAGAAGTTCTTGTCCGTCACCTCGATGCGCACGTCGTCCAGATGATCGCCGTCGATGGCCCAGCGACCGCCACCGATGTACTTCATGTACTGTTCGGACCCGGCGGCCATGAAGATTTCGACGCCAGCCGGGATGCCGCGCAGCACCAGGGTGATGGTCTCGGAACCGTCGGTGTCTTCCGTGCCAAGGTTACCAAGGCCGGGGTTGAAGGCGCCGCCATCTTCCTTGGCGCCGACGTTCACCGGAATGACCGCGTCGGTGAGGACGACACCGTTCCAGGTCGGTTTGTCGACGGTGCCGGTCACGGTGACCCGCACGGTGGCGTCGTTATGGGCGGTATCCCCGTTGCTCGGCTCGGTGGAGACGGCCCGCACCGTCAGATCGAAGTCCTCGTTGGAGTGTTCCTTCGGCTCCACCTTCAGATCGTTGACGTGATCGGTGACCACGTACCAGGTTTCGCCATCCATCACGACGGTTTCGGTGATGAGCACGCCCCCGGCGCCGATCAGCTTGGCGCCGTCGGGAACGCCCTTGACGAACAGGGTCAGGTGCTCCGGGTTCACTTTGTCGGTGACGTCGGCGGTGATGTTGATCTTCACCGGCCCGGCGTCTTCGTCGACACGGACATCCCGGACCACCAGGAAGGGTTCGTCGGCGTCCGCCTGGACGATGACCTTGAAGGTTTCGGTGGAGGTGGCGGTCTTCACCGCCACGGTGCCGTCGCTGCCGGTTTCGGTGGCGGTGGCGGTGATGGTGAAGGTGGGGGCGGCGGTATCGCCGTCGCCCGTCAGCCCGGTGTGCAGGTTCTTCGGCGGCACCACCACCACGGTGGCGAGCTTGGCCGGATCGCCGCCAAGATCATAGGTGCCGTCGCCCAGCCGGGCGGCTTCCACCACCGTGCCGTCGGCGGTTTTGTAGCCGACGACCCAGCCGGCTGGCACGCCGCTGACCGTCACGCCGAGAACCTCGGAGCCATCCTTGTCCACCAGCGCCGCGTCGATGCCGAGCGAGATGGCGGTATCCTCCACCCCCTCGATCACCCGCTGACCGGCCTCTTCCTTCAGGCCGGTGAGCACGAGGTCGGGCTTGTCCGCCACCGCGTCGACGGTGATGACACGGTCGGCGACCATGGTCTTCTTGGTGGAGCCGTCGCTCTCGGTCACCTCGGCGACCAGGGTGTACTTGATCTCCTGGGCGCTGTGCTCCTGGGGCAGCACGGTGATGCCGCTGCCGGTGTAGGAGGTGCGTTCCGTCCCCAGATCGAAGGCGCCGTCAAGCACCCAGGCATAGACCTCGTTGCCGGCGGCGTCGGTGACGGGCGTGTCGGTCGCCTCGCCGATCACCGGGAAGCCGTTGGCGTCATAGCCGATGACGGCCAGACGGGTCACCGCCGACCCGCCGATGAGCACGCTGCCGACCGTCAGCGTGGGGTCGGACGACACCATGACCACCGACGTCAGGCTTTCGGAGCCGTCCTTGTCATCCAAGGTGACGGTCGGGGTGACGCTGATGTCACGGCCGACCCCGTCCTCGTTGCCGCCCGCCACCGTGCCGAAGGTGACATTGTCGGCGACCGGCGTGACCTTGAAGTTCAGCGTGCCGATCACCTCCGTCGCGGTGCCGGAACGGGTGACGCCGGTGCCGGAGGTGGAGACGTTGCGGTCGCTTTCGCGCGACACCGCCGTCACCTCGAACGACAGATCATCGCCAGACCAGTTGGGCGGCGCCTGGAGAAGCACCTTACCCGACGAAATGTCGGAGTAAGACACCTCCCAATAACCGCTGCCGCCAATGGCTTTGATCTCGCCGCTGGTAATGGTGTCGTCGGTGCTGATGGCCAGCCGGGAGCCGGCGACACTCGGCTTGATGCGGACCACCAGGCTCTCGGACCCGTCAAGGTCGCGCAGAGCGGCGAAGATATCGCCGCTCGCCAGGGTACCATCGACCCCGTCGGCATCGTCCGTCCCCACCCGCACCCGATACCATTCATCCTCGGCGATGGTTTTCACCGCCTCGTCGGTATCGCCATAGGGCTTGTCGGCATCGCCGAACACCTTGACGTTGAAGGTGGTGCTGGTGGTGCGGGTGGCGGTGCCGATCTGTCCGCCGCCATCGGCGGAGCCGGCTTCGGTGGTGGTCACCGACAGGGTCAGCTCGCCCTTGTGGCCGGTGCTGCTGTTGACGAAGTTGTTCTTGTCGTCCGGCCACTGGGCCATCACGGTCGTCTGATCGGCGGTGGTCAGATCGACTATGCCGTCGCTGCCGACGATGACCGTCACCGTCTCGCCGGTCACCGTATCCTTGTACTGGATGGTGGTATCCTTGAGCAGCCCCGACAGCTTGACGTCGGAGACGCTTTCCGTCGAGTCCTTGGCGCTCCACCCCAGGTTCAGCTTGAACAGCTTGTCCTCGACGCCGACACCCTTGCCGGAAACATTCGCCGCATCCGCCTCCGCCTTCACGGCGACATTGACCACCACCTCATCGCTCCAGGCGGAGTCGGGGGCGGTGGCATCGCTGGCCGACGTTTCCCACTCGGTGTCGACGTCGACGTCTTCCACCAGGGCCTTGGCCTTGAAGGTGAAGTCAGCGTCGTTGTGCGTTTCGGTGGAAATCTTGACGCTGGTCAGCATGTCCTGGGTCAGCACGTACTGGCCGCTGGTATCGGGCGTCAGCACCGTGCCCTTGGCCTGAAGGCGCACGCCGTCCGGCAGGTCGTAGAGCATGACCTTCAGCGTTTCGGTGTCGCCGGCTGTGCCGTCCACCTTATGCTGGGCGTTGACCACCGCCTGAATGTCGATGGCCTGCCAGTTGTCGGACAGCGACGTGCGTTCCGACATGGTGATGTCGGCGATGGTCAGGGTCGGCGCCTCGGTGCCGACGTGGACGTCGATGGTGCCGGACGTGATGGCCATGTCGCCGTCGCGGGCCTCGGCGGTCACGGCGTGAACGGCCAACTGGAAGTCGGCGCTGTTGTTAAGCGGCGAGGTGACGGTCAGGCCGGACAGCTTGTCGACCGAACTGTCATCCTTGGTGATGACGATGGCATAGGTGGACCCATCGGCGGGGATGGTGACGCCATCCACCGTCACCGGCGAGGTCACCGCCGTCAGGGCAACGCCGTCCTTGGCGATGACAGCGCCGGTCGGCACCCCGGTGATGTAGACCGTCAACGTCTCGGAGCCGTCCCGGTCCACCAGATCGCTGCCGATCTCCAGCGCGATCGGCTTGTTCTCCATGCCGGCGGTGTCTTTGACCGTCAGGTCCGGCGCATCGGCGACCGCCACCACCTCGATGGTGCCGCTGCCGGTGGACGTGAGGGTGGAGCCATCGTTGTCGAGCACTGTCGCCACGATGGTGAAATCAACATCGCTATCGGAGTGCTCATCCGGCCGGAAGCTCAAGTCGGCCGGGCCGGCATAGCCGGTGGTGGTGCCGCCGCTGGTGACCGGCGTGAAGGCGGTCGCCGGCAATTCGTAGGCGAGCACCGGCTTGCCGTCGCCATCGGTCAGCGGCGTGTCGCCATCGAACAGCGGCGTCTTGCCGTCGGCGGCGTAGCCGGTGACGGCCCGACCGATCAGTGCCGCACCGCCCAGCGACAGCGTGCCGGCGGCCAAGGCGCCGCTGCTGGACACCAGCCAGACCGAGCCCGGCTGGGTGCCGTCCTGGCCGAGCAACCGCTCGCTGCCGTCCTGGTCGATGAGGTCGATGCCGATATTGACCGGGATGTCGGTGTCCTCGTCGCCCCGACTGCTGCCGGCGAGCGTCATCTCGTCGGCGACGGCGTCGATGGTGACGGTGACCCCGTTCACCACCGTCTCGTTGCTGTCGCCGTCGCTGTCGACCACCACCGCGCGCACGTCGAAGGTGATGTCGGCATCGGTGTGTTCGGGCGAGTCCCACTTCATTTGCAGGCCGAGGCCGGCATGTTCACCGTCGATGACATAGCGGCCATCGGTGAAGGGGACGGGGTCGCCATTCGCATAGCGCACCGACACGGTGGCCGGCACGTTCTCCAGGTAGACGGTCAGGGTTTCCGACCCGTCGCCGAGACGGGCATTGATGGCCGAGTCCAGGGTCACGTTGGCCCACTGGTCTTCCAGGCCGCTGCCGCTGACGCTGACATCCGGGGCGACGACGCCGACATCGACCTCGATGACGCGCGGCCCGGTGACGGCGTGCGAGACCGCCACATCCCCCGCCTCGGTGGGGTTGGTCTCCTCCGAGACCCCATAGACCTTGAGCGTGAAGTCGCGCGAATCATCGGTCGGCGGGGTCACCGTCAGACCGGCGAGATCGGCGGCGCTGCCCACCTGGATGGCCCAGGTGACCGTGCCGCTGGTGGCTTCGACGCCGGCCGGCAGATCGGTGACGATGGCGCCCTTGCTCAGAACCGCGCCGTCGGGAACGCCGGTGATGTAGACGGTCAGGCTTTCCGAACCGTCGGTGTCCTTCAGCGTGGCGCTGACATCAAGGCCGATTGCGGTGTTCTCGACCCCTTGCGCGGCGGTCTCGACCGAAACGTCGGGAGCATCCGCCACCGCCGAAACGGTCACCGTCACCGGCGCCACCGTCTCGTTGGTGTCGCGCGCCGTGTCGCGGTCGGTGCCGAC
>JAEWWF010000030.1 GCA_023396465.1 Pseudomonadota bacterium | reverse complement strand
GGCCAGGGCCACCGCCCACAGCCCGACGGCGACCGGCGGCAGCGCCGCCGCCGTGCGCTCCCGCCCCACCGCCGTCAGCATCGCCTGCGCGGCCGCCAGCAGGGCGAAGACCGCCGCCAGCCCCTGCCACGCCCAGGGCCGATAGCTGCCGAGCGGCAGCGGCGCCAGCACCACCGCCGCAAGGCCGAGGCGGAGCAGCCAGCCTTCCATCAGAAGAATCGTTCGCCGATGCGCACCACGTCGCCCGGCAACACCACGTCGTCCTTGCCCACCCGGCGCGGCGGCGGGGCCGGCTCGCCGGGGCGGGCGGCGGCGGTGATCTCAACGTCGTCCTCGTCGGCGCGGTAGGTAAAGCCGCCGGCCAGCGCCACCGCCGTCATCACCGTCATGCCGGCGGCATAGGGGTAGGAGCCGGGCGTCCGCACCTCGCCCAGAATGTAGAAGGGGCGGAAGTTGGTGACCTCGATGCTCACCCGTGGCGAGCGCAGGTAGCCGTCGGCCAGCAGCGCGGTCACCGCCGCCTCCGCTTCCGGCAGCGAAAGCCCGCCGAGCCGCACTTCCCCCACCAGCGGCAGCGCCACCCGGCCGCTGCCGTCGACGGTGAAACCGCCCGACAGGTCATCCTCGCCGAACACCGTCACCCGCAGGGCATCGCCCGGCCCCAGCCGGTAAGCGGCCGGATCGGCCCGCGCCGGCAGGGCGAGAGCGACGAGGCACAGCGCCAGCAGGGCAAGAAGCGACCGCCGCATCAGAACCGCGCCGCCAGCCGCAGGGTGCCTTCGGTGGCGGTGTAACTGTCGGCGGCGAAATCCGACTCGTACCGTTCCTGCCGCACCATCATCTCCAGCCGCAGCACCGGCCCGAGCCGCCAGCGCACGCCGCTGCCGAAGGCGAGCGAGGCGTCGTGGCGGTCGGGGCCGACATAGTGGTTCCAGGTGGCTTCCGCCGTCGACAGCAGCACCAGGCTGCGCAGGGCCTCGTGTTCCACCTCCAGGGCGACACGGCGGGCGACGACGGCGGTGACGCCGGGGCGGGTGGTCTCGGCGATGGAGGTACCGACCACCAGTTGAGACGTTACCAGCGGCGTCACCGCCAGCGTCAGGCCGCCGTTGACCGCCAGGGTGGAAACCGGCGGCAGGCGGGGGTCGCTGCTGCCGCGCCGCAGGGGTCCGGCCTCGACGAACAGCCGCCAGCGGTCCGGCCGCCCCAGGGCGAACCCGGCCAGCAGGTGCGCCGTATCACCGTCGCGGCGGTGGAGAAAGTCGTCCTCGGCGCGGGCGTAGTCGATGCGGCCAATGCCGCCACGCAGGTAGAGCGACGACAGCTCCCCCGGCCGCCATGCCACCTCGGCCCCCAAGGTGGCGACGGTGCGGTCACGGTCGCTGTTGTCGAGACTGGCCAGCATGGGCAGCAGCGGCACCCCCAGCCGGGGCACGTCGGCGAACCTCAGATGGCGGGCCTCGGCGGTGATGGCGGCGCCGAGCGTGCCGTGCTGGCTGCGCAGACCAAGGCGCGCGCCGGTGGTGACGACCGGTGTCGGTTCCGCCCCCTGGCCGGGGGCCAGCGGGGCGGTGCGGGGCTCCAGCCGTCGCTGCCAGCCAGCGGCAGCCTCGGCCACGGCCCAGCGGCCGAGGCCAAGGCGGAGGTCCACCGCCGTTCCCGCCTGCCAGCCATCGCCGACGAAAGCCGCCGGCCCCTGCTGCCGGGCGGCATCGGCCCGCAGCATCGCCGCCCACGGACCGGATCGCGCCTCGGCCCGCAGATCGGCCTCGGCGCGGCTGACCCAACCGTGGGCATTGGCACCGGCGATATGAGCGAAGGTTTCGTCACGGAAGCTGCGGCCGACGCCGACCTCCGGGTAGAGATGCACCACCCCCAGCCGGATACCCTGCGGGGCATAACCGCTGCGTGCCGCCTGCCGGGGCTCCAGCGGCTCGGCCGGCGCCGGCAGCGGCGGCACCGGCTGGGCCGCCAGCGGCGGCGGTGTCGCGATGACCGTTACCGCCACCGCCAGCGCGAATACGGCGACTGCCCTCACCATGGACTAGCGGTCTCGTCGGGGTCGGGTGGCATGGGGATCGGAACCGGAATGTCGATGGGCACCGGCTCCACCACCACCTCCGGCGGCACGCCGACCAGCAGCGTCACCAGTTGTTCCGCCGTCATGCCGAAGGCCTCGGCAAGCACCGCCACATCCTCAGCGGAGAAGAAGGGCAGAAGATCCCGCAAGGCCATCAGCCATAGGTCGGTGTTGGCGGGATCGCGCAGCCACCGGTCGATCACCGGCCATGGCAGGGCCTCCACCTCCACCGTTCCCGGACGCGAGACGGCGGCGGTCGATGCGGCAGACACACCGACGGCCCCGTCGGCGACAGCGAACCGTCCGGCGGCGGCCAGGATATCACCGGTCTCCCGCCCCAGAACCACCGCTGCCGCCCCGGCCAGCAGCAGCCGCAAGTCGTCATCCGCCGCCGCCAGGGAGGCCACCACGGCCGGCGCCAGCCGCAGGGCGGCTTCCTCCGGCAGGACCAACAGGACGGCCCCAAGCAGTTCGGTCAGGTGCTCCGGCTGGTCCGGCAGCGCCCGCGCTGCGGCCTTCACCAGCAGCAGGGCCAAGGCCGGATCGGGTTCCAGCATCACCGCCGTCACCACCTGCTCCACCACCCTGTTGGGCGGCAGATCGGTGGCGAACAGGGCCTCCGCGCCGCCGCTGGCACCGGCCGGGGGCACCGCCGCGACCCAGGCCGCCGCCACCCCCGCCGCCATTGCTCGCCACCCTCGCCGCATGCCCCGCCGCTCCACCGCCGGCCCTGCGACCATCGCTACCCGATGCGCGCCCTAGCTGCAACGAATACATCAATCCCGCGGGACGGACATCGGAATGCGGCGTCAACGGCAACATCCATTGATAATAATGATATTCGATAAACCCCCATAGGCTGCATTTCCACGTCCTCCCATCCCGCCACCCCGGCCACCCGAGTCGGCGCCTCCCGGAGATGGTTGCGAAGTGGCCCGCGAGCCGCGTATATAGACGGCACGCCGGTATAGCTCAGCTGGTAGAGCACCTGATTTGTAATCAGGGGGCCACGGGTTCGAATCCTGTTGCCGGCACCATATTTTTCAATGGGTTAGGTGGATGACCAAGAGGGTCCTACCTACTCATCGAAGCTCCAGGGCACCACGGGGGCACCACGTTTCCGATGTATTCTCAATGCCCTGTAGGAAGACGTTGAACCTTGCAGCTGCCACAGGCAACTCTGTCCAATTTTGAACCGTCGCCATACCAAAACGGCTTGCGGAACAAGGGCTTAAAGAGGATCGCACTCTTGCAACGCCTATGCAAGGGCTGCCAGCCAGACCGCGAAGCGAATCGAGAAAGCGCCCACAGAGGCCGCACGGCGCGATTAGCAGGTAGGGGCACGCCGGGCAGCCGGAGCCGCCAAAGTTCATCCTGACGCGATTTAGCCCCCCTAGCGTCGACTCTGTATGAGGGTCTGGATGATTCGTCACAGGTTCGCGACCTACCTCGCGTACAAACTTTGGGCGCGAGCAAACCCGAAGGTCTGGCATCGCGCCCTTATCTGTGCCGCAACAGGTGTCGTGTAATGGGAGAGTGCCCCGCTCTGCTGCCGCAGCGGGGCGCTCACCCTTTATGCAGCTTGAGCCACAGCTTCCTCGGGCCATAAGACGTTCCGAAGGTCGGGCCAAGCGTGAAGGTTCTGAAAGCCTGCTTTCCCGCGAGCCTCACGACCGATGGAGTGGGACACGCGGCACCGTTGGCCGTAGATGATGCCCTGCGGCCCGCGATCATCAATGCCAAGCTGATTGCGAACCATGGCGCCAGCCCCCTTCAGGTAGTATTTCAGAGTGCCAATGCGCGCGCGTCGGGAAGCGCGGAATGGGTGCTCTCCGCCGCTGAAGAATATGATGTTGGGGCGATCCTTAGCTCCGGCCACCCACTGAGGAAAGGCGCGGATGAAGTCCCAGATCGCAGGAAACGGCACATGGACCCGCATGTGAGCGTGTAACCCATGGTTCTGGCTGCTCGGGTTGAAGGGCGTGTTCTCTGCGATCCACTGATAGACGGGCGGAACACCGGCTTCATAGCTGAGCCAGCGCCCCATGCTATGGGTCAGGTGGGTCATTCGCGGCTGAAAGAGGGAGTCGCGCCAGCCCACGGTATCTTGCCAGCGGATCGTGACGACCGCAGTTAGTGGAAGGCCAGTGTATTCCGCAAATGCATGAGAGTTTATAAGCTCCCGAACCTGCCGAGGGCTGAGAATATGAGAAACGGGCATGGGCAAAGTTCCTAATTAATACGGGTAATATATATATTACGGTGATATCGCCTTGTTTACCTGATATGGCGCCCGACAAGCCTTCAACGATGGGAGCTTGAGGCGGTGGCCTTTTCCCAAACTAGGACAAAAACCTGAATCTTTTGGCGAGTCAGTAAAGCAGAGGTAGTGCCGTCAGCCGAGGTCCGCAAGGAGGTCTTCGATTGCGGCTAGCTCGGGATCGAGCGGAGGCGGTGCGGGTAGCGCATGAGTATAGCCCACGTACATGCGGCGAAAGACAAGCTCTGAGGTCTGACTGTCGTGGAGCCGTAGGGCGGCTTCCAAGTCAGGCAGGACGATTGCCACGGGCTTACTGTGCTGCCGTCTGACGTAAGCGTACAGGCCGGAAAGCGAGCTTGAATTACCGATCCGTTCGGCTTCCGTGTAGCCGACGCAACCGTGACCATTAGGCGTGGCGTACACTGTTACAGCGGCCTCCGGCGGGGGCAATCCTATCCAAGTCACGTTAGTCATGTACTTTGTCTCCGTCGACAGCACGGAGTGGTTCAACGTTGGCCTTTTCCTCAAGCGCCATTAGTTTGCGCCGCTGCTTCTGTAGGTGCTCTTCACGGATAAGGCGCAGGCGTAATTGGTTTGGCATCATCTTCCGTCCGGTGTGGAAGGACAGCCAGTCAGCAGCCCTTCGTAGACTGTAACCGCTCTGTACGTACTGCAAGGCTTCTCGCAGTAGCTCAAGCTGGCTAGGCACTGCAACGATTGCGGACTTGTCCGACGGGTCTTCGATGTAGCCGAAGAGTGGAGCACAGCCGCGATTGCGGCGCATACGGGCAAGATACTCGCCATCTAAAAGAGACGGCTGATCGAGGTTCGTAAAGTGTTCGCTCTTCTTCATAATGGTTCCTCCATGTTGGGCGATACATGGAGTTCTACAAATCATGAGTGAAATTGAAATGCAAAATGTACGAATAAAGAGATGGAACATTAAAATTCCGCGCCTAACGCAGCGCCTCATACTTATCTGGAACTTATTTGTACATCGCTGGATTTCGAAAAATACGGCTTGAGCACATACACAGTGGTGAGTAGGGGTGGGTGCCCCTCCGTGCCCCCCCTTGCCGCATCAATCAGCAGCGCCCTTCGCACGGAGGGTCTACATCCACGAGAACATCGGCGCCGGATAAAATGCCCCCGGCCTCCGGTACGAAGAGGAAGAGGGAAGTAGATCGCGGCGCACTGCTGCCGCAGCGCCGCTCCGACGGTGGAAAGAGGGCGTTGATGAAATTAGTCTCGGATCGGACCGGAGTTGGTTTGTTCCGAATTGAGGCTACCCATCTCGCGGCCCTGGAAAAGCAAGAACCTAAGGGCACAGAGTGCGCGCACCTAGCGTTTCGCTGGGGTATACCCATACGATACGATCCGGTGAGACACCTGAACCACGGGATTCCGTGTCTTGTTTGGATTGACACCCCCTTTCCGAGACATTAGATGATGAGGCTCTAGACCCAAACGAGACAACGGAGACGGACGATGGCGGCGTACGGGTATGCACGCGTGTCCACCACGGACCAAGACCTCACGGCTCAGGTGGAGGCGCTGACGCTGGCCGGTTGTCAGACCGTGCGAGCCGAGAAGTTCACCGGCACTAAGCGCGAAGGCCGGATTGAGCTGGACACCCTGATGCAGTTTTTGCGCGCTGGCGACACGCTCATGGTTACCCGGATTGACCGCCTCGCCCGGTCTATCGGCGACCTTCAAGACATCGTCAGGGAACTTCAAACCAAGGGCGTTGAACTGAAGGCGACAGAACAGCCAATCGACACCAGAACCGCAGCGGGTAAGGCCTTCCTCGATATGCTCGGAGTTTTTGCAGAGTTTGAGACAAACCTGCGGCGGGAGCGCCAAATGGAGGGAATTGCCCGTGCAAAAGCCGACGGTATCTACAAGGGTCGCAAGCCATCGATCGACGCCACTGCAGTACGGAGAATGAGGGCGGAAGGTATGGGCGCAACCGAGATAGCTGCCACCCTCGGCATCGGGCGCGCCTCCGTTTATCGACTTCTTGCACATACCTCCTGAAAGGTGAACCGAACCATTCCGCCCCGATGCATTGCTACTAGAACTTCGAGCAGTTCTCCGAATGCTGCTCACGAGAAATAAGCTCTGGCACTATAGGGGCACCCCCGGTCCAAGGATTTTCGTAATACCACGAGGCAAGGCATCCATACCGTCGGAACTCGGTGGTTGATGAACCGACAGTGGCGTCTATCAGCTGCACTCGCTGCGGCCCGATACAATCTGTTCTCGCGTACCGAGCATAGCCTCGGTCCCAAATGGCATCGAGCTGGCGAAGGACATCCTGCGGAGGCCGCGACATACTGATATACATTGCTAACGTTTTCTGGACATCATCGGGCGGCTGGTTGATACATGATTCCAGAGCGCCCGCTAGTTCGGCGTACGCCATGACCATATTTGCAGCAAGCTCGAAGTAACGCGCTCGATCTTCAGGGAATTTCCCTTCGATACGTGTTTTCGTGAGATAGGCGTCGATACCGTGGTCCTGAACGGCGGACGATAGGCTTCCACCGCTACCTGCGAGGCCGCTGGTCGCGCCAGCTGATACCGTAAGCCAAAACGCTGCCGCAGCGATCAGAGGGCTGATGATTTTAGACATGCTCTCATACTCCCAACCTTAGAGACACTGACCTTCTCTGCCACCCGTAGCATCATAACCCGTCGCTTTCTGACAGCAAGCTCAACACCGGAACCCACGCGGATACTAGCGCCCCCCAATCCTCCAGGGCTCGGCGCTTCTCGGGAAGAGCTTCCCACCGATCATATGCCCCTGTAACGCCACGATCTTCAGCGCCCTCCGCGTGATTGAGAACCGCTTTCACCGTCAGGAGATCAACACCTGCCCTTCTCATGCCTGTCGCCGCCGTCCGTCTGAGGTCATGTATGCGCCACGGCAGAGGTCCTTGCTCGCCTGCCTCTCCAGCCACCTTTTTCACCTCACGATCGAGCCGGCTCTTGATCTTACTATACCCGCCAATCGGGGAGCGGCCATCAGTGCTAAGGACAAACTCAGACGCGGCACTGTGACAGGTTCTTCAACAGCATAATGGCGGCAGCAGAAAGCGGGACTATGTGATTCCGACCTGCCTTTGTTCGTGTTCGCGGCAGATGCCACAAGGCAGCGTCTAGATCAATCTCGGCC
>JAEWWF010000013.1 GCA_023396465.1 Pseudomonadota bacterium | reverse complement strand
GTGAGGGCGAGGGCGTTGCACACCGGCAGAACCGCCATGGCGCCGCGCCACGCCTCGATGCTGTAGAGGCGGGCGCCGCCCCCCGTTTCGCCGGTCCAGGCAAGATCAAGGAACCAGCCGATGAGCGGCTGGAAGATGCCGCCCGAGGCCATCACCGCCATGTTGACGACCCCCAGCGTGGCGCCGCTGGCCCAGCCGGGCGCGTTCTCCCGCGCCGTGGCGAAGGTGAGCACGATACCGCCAGCGAACAGGCCGGTGAGGAAGAACAGCGGATACAGCGCCGCCAAGGGCAGGTCGCCATAGAGCCAGGTCAGCGTGCAGATCAGCGAGCCGCCGGCCGACAGCATCATGGGCAGCCTGCGGCGGCCGATGGCATCGGTCAGCCAGCCGAAGAACGGCGAGCCGAAGCCCCAGCCGACCAGGATGATGGAGGTCATCACCGCCGCCTCGGGCCGCGACATGTCGTGGAGCCGCATCATGTAGGGCACGCCCCACAGGCCGGCGAAGGCGAGCATGGGGGCCGATGTCATGGCGCCGAACAGGCCGATCACCCAGATCTGCCGCCGCCGCAGCGCCGCGCTGAGGCCGGCGGAAAAGCCGTGCTCCGCCGCCTGCGGGCGGCTGCGGGCATCGGCGCCGGGGCGGTCGCGCACGATCAGCCATGCCGCCACCCCCAGCACGGCGGCGAACACCGCCGCTCCGATCATGGTGCCGCGCCAGCCGACCGCCGTCACCGCCGCCGCCAGCGGCGCCTGCCCGCCCACCGCCCCGGCCATGCCGAGCGCCATGGTCAGGCCGGAAATGAGCGCGAAGCGGCGCGGCGGAAACCAGTTACCGGCCAGCGTCAGGGCGGCGACCCAGGTCACCGCCGCGCCAACACCGATCAGCGCCCGCCCGACATAAGCCAGCGTCAGGCTGTCGGCGAAGGCGAAGCCGGCGGAGCCGAGGCACGACACCACCGCCGCCGCCGCCAGCACCCGGCGCGGCCCAAAACGGTCGAGCACCAGCCCGACCGGAATTTGCAGCCCGGCGTAGGTGTAGAAGTAGAGGGAGGACAGGGTGCCGGTGATGGCGGCGCCGACGGCGAAATCGCGCATCAGTTCCCCCACCATCACCGAGGGGGCGACGCGCTGGAAGAAGCCATAGCAGTAGAACAGCGCCCCGAAGCCCCACATCACCCAGGGCACCCAGGGCGCCACGTCATCGCGGCGCATGGTTTCGGCGGCGGGCACGGCCGCCGTCGTCTTGCCTCCCATCGGTCCTCCGGCCCGTTTGCCGGGCTCTGGGGTGTATCGGGCCGCGCCGTCTTACTCGGCGGCGGCGGCCGGTGGCTTCGGCGTCTTCGACCCGCGACGGGCCAGGAAGATCCCGAACAGCACGATGATGCCGCCGATGCCCTGCCAGGCGCTCAACGGCTCGTTCAGGATGGCCCAGGCCAGCACTGCCGCCACGGCCGGCTGCAACAGCAGCGACACCGAGCTGAAATTGGCCGGCAGATGCGCCAGGGCATAGGCGATCAGGCTTTGGCCGCCAAAGTGCGACACCACCGCCAGCCCGACCAGCACGGCAAGGCCGTATAGGCTGACGATCGCCAGGCCCTCGCCGGCGATCAGGGTGCAGACCAGCAGGCCGCCAGCGGTGTAGACCGTGCTCCAGAACATCAGCACCGAGGTCGAGAACCGCGCCCGCAGCCGGCCGATGGACAGGATGTAGGCGGCATAGAACACCGCCGTCACCACGCCCAGCACGTCGCCCATGATCTGCTCGGGCGAGATGGTCAGGCTTTCGCCCATCAGCACGATGGCGCCGCCCATGGCGAGGCCCATGCCGGCCAGGAAGGTGGGCGTCGGTTTCACTCGCCACAGCAGCCAGCCGCCCAAGGTGACGAACACCGGGGCGAAGTTGGCAAGCAGGGTGGCGTTGGCGACCGTCGTCATGGTGATGGAGATGTGCCACACCGCCAGATCGCCCATGAAAGACAGGCCGGGAATGGCAAGCAGCAGGTGATCGCGCAGGCTGGACGGTCGGCCGGAGCCGGCGGGCGCGGCCCCGTCTGACCGCCGCCCCTCCATCGCCATCCACGCCCACAGCAGCGGCAGGGCGAACAGGCAGCGGTAGAAGGCGGTGGCGATCGGCCCCACCTCCGACAACCGCACGAAGATCGGCGCGAAGGCAATGGCGCAAGCGCCCACCAGCAGGGCCGGCAGGGCGAGGCGAACCACGGGGGCGGAGGTGGCGGACAGCGTGCTCATGGTGCGGCCACAGTACGGCTGCCCCGCGGTTTCGGCAAAGGTCCATTGTGCGCCATGCCATGCACGCCCTATTGGCCGAGCCCTCGGATCAGGTATAGTCCGGCGTATCATGACTGATCCGCAGATTCACCGACTGAACCGCGACCTGCCGCCGCTGCTCGGGCCCGAGGACCCGCCGGCGGCGCAGCTCATCAACGGCGACGGACGCGCGCCCCTGCTGCTGGTGTGCGACCATGCCTCCACCAACACGCCGAAAAGCCTGGGCGACATGGGGCTGCCAGCCGAGGCGTGGCGGGAGCACATCGCCTGGGACATCGGCGCCGCCGCCGTCACCCGCCGCATGGCGGAGCTGCTGGACGCGCCGGCCATCCTGTGCGGCTATTCCCGCCTGGTGATCGACTGCAACCGCCAGCCCGGCCACCCCGGCAGCGTGCCGGCGGTATCCGACACCTGGGCGGTGCCGGCCAACCAGAACCTGACCCAGGCGCAGCTCGACCGCCGCCTGGACGAAATCTTCCACCCCTACCACCGCGCCATCACCAACACGCTCGCCCACCTGTGGCAGCGCGATCCGCAGCGGGCGCCGGTGATCTTCTCCATCCACAGCTTCACGCCGTGCATGAAGTCGGGCCAGCCGCGGCCGTGGCATGGCGGCATCCTGTGGAACAAGGACCCGCGCATCGCCGTGCCGATGATCCGCCACCTGCGCGACGCCCACCCCGACCTCGCCATCGGCGACAACGAGCCCTACGACGGCCGCGAGATCGCCTACACCACCGAAACCCACGCCGCCGCCGCCGGCCTCGCCCATGCGGCGGTGGAGGTGCGGCAGGATCTCATCGCCGACGATATCGGGGCCGACCGCTGGGGCGGCTTCCTTGCCGATGCCCTGCGCGAGGCCATGACCGACCCGCGCGTCCACACCGTGGAGCACTTCTGACCGTGGCCGCACCCGAGCCTGCCTTCACCCTGGGGATCGAGGAGGAATACCTCCTGGTCTCGCGCGAGACCCGCGACCTCGTCCTCGACTGCCCCGACGACCTGATGGATGCCTGCGGCGAATCCGAGGCCGGCAGCGTCAGCCCGGAATTCCTCCGCAGCCAGATCGAGGTCGGCACCCGCATCTGCAAGACCGCCGGCGAGGCCCGCGCCTGCCTGGCGGAAATGCGCGGCGTGGTGGCGCGGGCGGCCAACCGCCACGGTCTGGCGCCCATCGCCGCCTCCACCCACCCCTTCGCCCAGTGGCAGGACCAGCGCCACACGCCGAAGGAACGCTACGCCGTGCTCGCCCGCGATCTGCAAGGGGTGGCCCGGCGCCTGCTCATCTGCGGCACCCATGTGCATGTGGCGATCGAAGACCAGGACCTGCGCATCGACCTGATGAACCAGGTCAACTACTTCCTGCCGCACCTGCTGGCGCTGTCGACCAGTTCGCCGTTCTGGCGCGGCGTCGATACCGGCCTCAAATCCTACCGCATCAGCGTGTTCAACGAACTGCCGCGCACCGGCCTGCCGGAACAGTTCCAGAGCTGGGGCGAGTACCAGCGGCACATCAACGTGCTGGTGGCCGCCGGGCTGATCGAGGACGGCAGCAAGCTGTGGTGGGACGTGCGGCCCTCCGCCCGCTTCCCGACGCTGGAAATGCGCATCACCGACGTCTGCACCAATGTCGACGACGCGGCGGCCATCGCGGCGCTGTACGTATGCGTACTTCGGATGCTGTGGCGCCTGCGCCGCGGCAACCAGCGCTGGCGGCTCTATGCCCACATGCTGGTGCTGGAAAACCGCTGGCGGGCCCAGCGCTACGGCTTCGACGAGGGGCTGGTCGATTTCGGCAAGGGCGCCATCGTGCCCTATGCCGAGTTGCTGGACGAACTGCTCGCCCTGACGGCGGAAGACGCGGCGGCGCTCGGCTGCGAGGCGGAACTGGCCCACTGCCGCCACATCCTCACCCGCGGCACCAGCGCCCACCGCCAGCTCGCCACCTACCGCACCGCCATCGCCGCCGGCGCCACGCCGGAAGAGGCGCTGCGCCAAGTGGTCGACTTCCTGATCGGCGAGACCGTCGTCGGCGTCCGCCTGGACCCCTGACGCGGACCAGGATCTTGCCGCCCGCCTCCGGGAAGGAGGCGGGC
>JAEWWF010000402.1 GCA_023396465.1 Pseudomonadota bacterium | reverse complement strand
TGGACGTACTAGCCCCGCTGGCATGGGTAGCATTGGTATCACTTGTTGCTCTAGCTGGCAGGGCAGTCGGCAATGACTGGATGTTGTTCGGCGGCCTGTGGTTTGCCTTAGCTGTTGCGGCTGGCTTATGGGCTTCCAGACAACCCTGGATTGTGAGAACGGGAAATCCGATAGAACGCCGTATCGGAATCGGTCTTTCCGTCGCCCTGATTCCTGTTTTGACCTATGCCATAGCTCTGCTGTCTGGCATTGCGCTAGAACGAGTTTCAAGCGAGCGATACGCTGCCGCCCGCAGCGCCTTTGTGGCCGACGCGGACGGCTTCCCCTTCCTTAAAAAGTTTGCGCTTGAACATTACGGTGTGCATGTCGTGCTTTCATCCGCTGTGTCTGGTTGGAACACGAACACCGTTGCACTACCACACTCGATCCCGGCGCTTATGTACGTAGGGCCTGGCTACTGTGATCTGGTCTTGAATCCGGCGAATGTCCTAAAAGGCTTCACCGGCTCCGATCCCACCCCTTGGATTAAAGGGGTTATGGTGCATGAACTTGCGCACTGTCTGGACGTTTCCCGCGATATGCCCAGCTTTACAGGCCGCGATATCGGCACCCGCTCTATCGCTCCTGGTGCGGCTGTTAGCGCGGTGACTCTGGAACAGCACCTAGAGGCCGCGTCACGGCTTCCATCGCAAGTATGGCGTGAAGCCTTGGCAGATAGCTTTACTGTCGGCTTTTGGCGAATGACCGAACCCAGCGCCGACCAACTTATTACCGATCTCCTTGAAAAGCGTTCCAGCGGTGATGCCGCGCACTACACAAGCTGCTGGATCGAACAGGCAATGCAAACCCCCCTGCCCCGCTCGATGCCGGCATTATTGCCTTGGGCCGATACCATCCGCGCGTCATCAACCTGTACGCTTTGACGCCACGGCTTTGTGCAATGCCCACACTCTTTTGACCTGACTTTCGCTGCACCTGGCCAGTTTCGCCGTTTCCGCGATGCTATGCCCAGCAGTGCGCAGCGCAATGATCCGATCATGCGCCAGTGTGTCGGCCTTACGGCCGGTGTAGCGGCCGGCCTGCTTGGCCAGCTCCACGCCTTGCCGCTGACGCTCGCGCCGATCCTCGTAGTCATCGCGTGCGATCTGCAACGCCAGCTTCAAAAGCATGTCCTGGACGGATTCCAGAACAACCTTGGCCACGCCCTTCGCCTCGGCGGCCAGCTCCGTCAAATCCACCACACCAGGCACGGCTAGCCTGGCGCCCTTGGCCCGGATCGAGGCCACCAGGCGTTCGGCCTCGGCCAGCGGCAAGCGGCTGATTCGGTCGATCTTCTCCGCAACCACGACTTCACCAGGTTGCAGGTCGGCAATCAGGCGCAGCAGCTCGGCGCGATCGGCGCGTGCGCCGCTGGCTTTCTCGCGGTAGATGCCGGCGACGTAAAAGCCGGCCGCCTTCGTGCTCTCCACGATGGCATCCTGCCGGCTTAGGTCTTGTTCCTCCGTGCTCACTGTCGTTTTCAGAAGGCGACTGCACCAGTTCACTGGGCTGGCCGCCGTGTGTGCATAGAACTTCTGACCGGGAACGGTCAGAAGTTCTATGCACGAAGCGCCGCGAGAGATCGGAATTGCTCAGAACTCTTGTGCACGGCGCGACAAAGCCGGAACCGCCGAAAATTCCGGCGATCAACCGGCAAGCTGCTTGATGCGCTCGGCCAGGCGGCCGAAAGCCTCGTTCACGTATTCCAGCACCTTGGGTTCTGCGCCCTGCGTGCGCAGCGAGTCTTTGAAGGCTTCCAGGTCGGACAGCCATTGCCGATGCAGGCGGCCCAGCTCGTCGAGCTGAGGCCGGAAGTCTTGGAGACTGCCGCTCGCACGAAACGCCTGGTAGCCACGCTCAAGCGTGGCCGCCGTGGTCAGCAGTTGCGCGCCCATTTGCTTGTGCTGTTCGGAGAACTCGGCCATGCCGTCATAGGGCCGCGAAGCCTTGCGGCGCTCGGCTTCGGATGCCTCTTCCATGATGCGGGCGTAGCGGTAGAACCCTGGGAACTCGCGGGACAGCGCCATGAGCTGCTGATCGGATGTGCCGACCCAAATCCTGTGCAGGTCAGGCCCGTACCCCATCATGCGATTGATGATGGCATGGGCCTCGCTGACACCCTGGGCGGCAAGCTGCTGCATGTGTTGGTCGATCTTCGCGGCCAGTCGGCGGAATTCGTTCATGCTCATGTCCGTCACAAAAGGCGCGTTGATTGCCCTTGCGCCGTGAGAAGTGCCACCGCCTTCTTATCGAAGGAAACGAAGGTTTCCCCGCCAAGCCAGTTGCCTTCGTAGGCAATGACGCCATCGGCAAAGTCTCCGCCCGCGTCGAGCACCAGCAAGCCAGCCTCCACGGCAGGCCGGTTCACTTCCACATTCGCGGCGGCCAGTAGTGCCCGGATCGCGCTGGCCGCGTCGGCTTGCTGGAAGCCGTAGACACGCAGCAGCACCCAAACAAATTCGCATAGGCACGGCAGCGCGACCGCGATCAACTCGGCGTCGGTCAAGACTGCGGCGGCAACGTCCGCTTGTGCGGGATCGTCACGCACAACCGCACGCACAAGGACGTTGGTATCGACTGCGACCTTCATTGCTTACCTGCCCAGCCTTGCGCCGCCGCCTCGTTGATTTCTTCGATGGTGGCAACCTTCTGCGTCTTGCCCGCGAGCAGGCCGACAAAGCTGGCTATCGTCCCTGCGGGCCGTGCCGCCTTGAGCACGCCCCGACCGTCTGGCAACAAGTCCAGCTCGATCTTGTCGCCTGGCCTGATGCCGAGGTGTTGCAGTACGTCCTTCCGAAACGTCACTTGTCCCCGTGCGGTAACGGTCAATGTGGTCATGGTGGTTTGCCCTCGCAATCAAGGTTGATGCTTCACATAGTAATGCAAAAATGCCTTACCGTCAATGTCCGTCAAACGATCATTAGTCGGCCATGCCGGACACTGTCCAGCAAAGTTATTGCACAACGGGTTGTCGGACATTAAGATAGGCGGACGGAATGACGGACAAGAGAGGCGGCAAATGGCACTGATCGGCTATGCGCGGGTATCGACGGCGGAACAGGACACCGCCTTGCAGACGGATGCGCTACGCAAGGCAGGCTGCGAGCGCGTTTTCGAGGACACGGCTTCCGGGGCCAAGGCCGACCGCCCCGGCTTGGCTGATGCGCTGGCCTACCTGCGCGACGGCGACGTGCTGGCCGTCTGGCGGCTGGATCGGCTCGGGCGCTCTATGCCGCACCTAATCGAAACGATAGGCGCGCTGGAAGCGCGAGGCGTCGGCTTCCGTTCTCTGACGGAAGCCATCGACACCACCACGCCAGGCGGGCGGCTCATCTTCCACGTGTTCGGCGCGCTGGGCCAGTTCGAGCGCGACTTGATCCGCGAGCGCACCAAGGCCGGGTTGACTGCCGCCGCCGCTCGTGGGAGGAAGGGCGGGCGAAAGCCGGTTGTCACCGCCGACAAGTTGCAGCGAGCGCGGGAGCACATCGCCAACGGGCTTAATGTCCGAGAGGCCGCTACACGGCTCAAGGTGAGCAAGACGGCCCTGTACACCGCGCTGCAATCCACCAGTGCAGCCGACTCCTGATATTCCGTGCACAGCACCTTGCCGTAGAAGAACAGCAAGGCCGCCAATGCCTGACGATGCGTGGAGACCGAAACCTTGCGCTCGTTCGCCAGCCAGGACAGAAATGCCTCGACTTCG
>JAEWWF010000390.1 GCA_023396465.1 Pseudomonadota bacterium | reverse complement strand
GTCTTGCCGCCGCCGTGCTGCATGTGCGGCTGATGCTGCGCACCGTCGCCAAGCGCCTGCGCCGCAAGCTCGGCCTGTCGTTCGTGATGATCCGTCTCTCCTGGGGTTTGCTGCCGCTGTCCATCGTCGCCGGTGCCTTGGCGTATGCCGGCGTGTCGGCGCCGGAGCCTTTCGGCGTGCTGCTGCTGCCCGGTTGGCTGCTGACCCTGCTGCTCGGCATCCTTCAGCGCATTCTGCCGTTCCTGGCCTCCATGCACACCGTGCGCACCTGCGCCAAGCCGATGTCCGCCAATGCGTTGGTGTGGGACGTGCCGCTGAAGCTGTCGACAGTCTGCCACCCGCTCGCCTTGTCGCTGCTGCTGGCCGCTGTCGTCCTGTCGTGGCCGCCGCTGGCGGTGGCGGCGGGGGTGGCGGGTGGGGTCGGGGCGGTGTCCTTCCTCGTTTACGGCGTCACCGTGGCCCGCCGGGCCCGCCGCCATCGCCTGACCGTCGGCCCCAAGGGCACCGGTCCCAAGGCGGCGCCACCGCGTCCGCCGGCCCTTGCGTCGCGTCCTTCGGAGAGTCTTCCATGACCACCTTCTTCGGCTCCACCCGCACCGGCGAAGCCCTGCACGGCGAGCACCAGTCCACCCTGGCGGCGCTCGACGGACTGGAGCGGCTGACCGACCGCAGCAGCCTGCCCGACGTCTCCGATGCCGCCGTCCGGTCGGTGCTGGAGACGGTGGCGACGGCGCTGGAGGACGACGTCGCCCGCCACTTCGCCTTCGAGGAGGAGAACCTGTTCCCCCTCATCGCCCAGGCCGGCGCCACCTTCATGGTCGACATGCTGAGCGGCGAGCACGACGAGATCCGCCCCCTCGCCGCCGAGGTGCGCGACGGCTGCCGCAGCCTGCTGGCCGGCAGCATGACGGCGGCCGACTGGCAGCTGTTCCGCGGCACGGCGCAGGATCTGATCGAGCGCGAGACGTTCCACATCCAGAAGGAGGAAATGGGCCTGCTAGCCGCCCTGGCGCAGATCCTCGACTGCGACGACGACGCCATCCTGGCGGCCCGCCACGCCGCCCTGCGCGGCTGACAGGGAAGGAGTCCGCACCATGCCCATGCCCGCCGTCTTGACCTACGGTTTCCGCATCTTCTTCCTGGCCGCCGCCGGCTGGGGCGTCACCGCCATGGGCCTGTGGTTGGTGTGGCTGGCGGTGCATCTGAACGGGGCCGATTTCGCCGTCCTGTCCATCGCGCTGCCGCCGTTCCAGTGGCACGCCCACGAGATGGTGTTCGGCTTCGGTCTGGCCGCCGTCGCTGGTTTCCTGCTCACCGCCGTGCCCAACTGGGTCGGCTGCGCGCCGGTGCGCGGCCTGCCGCTCGGCGCCTTGGCGGTCCTGTGGCTGGCCGGTCGGCTGGCGGTCGGCTTCTCCGCCTGGTTGCCGGCGCCCCTGGTGCTGGCGGTGGATGCGCTGTTTCCCTTCGCCCTGGCGGCGACCCTGGCGCGCCAGATCGTGCCCGCGCGGCAGCCCCGCAACCTCGGCGTGGTGGCGGTGGTGACGCTGCTCGGCGTGCTACAGGTGCTGTCGCTGGCCGATGCGCTGATGCTGGTCGACACCCCGCTGGCGCAAGCCCCGGCTCGCCTGGGGGTGGAACTTCTGGTCCTGCTCATCGCCATCATCGGCGGCCGCATCACGCCCGCGTTCACCCGCAATTGGCTGGCACGCCGGGGAGAGGTGGTGACGGTGGCCATGGGAACGTGGCTTGATCGCGGCGCCATAGTGGCGACCGCCACTGCCGTTCTGGCCGATGCCGCCGGGGCGCCCGATACCCTGCGGGCCATCCTGTTCGCCGTTGCCGGCGCGGCCCTGCTGGCGCGGCTGTCGCGCTGGCACGGCCGCCGCACCGGCGCCGAGCCGTTGCTGTGGGTGCTGCACGCCGGCTATGCGCTGGTGGCGACGGGGTTCCTGCTGATGGCGGTGGCGGCGCTGGGGGTGCTGGTGGAGTCCACGGCGCTGCACCTGTGGACGATTGGGGCGGTGGGGGTGATGATCGTCGGCGTCATGTCGCGCGTTGCCCTCGGCCATACCGGTCGCGCGCTGACGGCGCCTCGGCTGACCACCCTCGCCTATGTCCTGCTTGCCCTGGCAGCGGTGGTGCGCGTGGCCGGCCCGGCGCTGTCGCCGGCCTTCTACACGCCGGCGCTGCTGGTGGCATCGGGTCTGTGGGTGGTGGCGCTGCTACTGTTTCTCGCCGATTATGCCGCCATGCTGGCGACCGACCGGCCGGCGTCGGATCCGTCCTGAGAGCCGCAGGATGCGATGCAGGGTGCGTCGGAATGACGAATTTGAGCCATCGGCGCCAGGAGCACCCAGCATCGCATCGCCGCTTCCTCAGGGAAATAGCGCATCTGCCGTGGCATGGCCCGCGGCTTGCTTTACCTGCTGCAACCGGGCGGCGGCGGTGATGTCGCGCCCCACGCGGAACACGGGCGGAGACGGTAGCCATGCACATGCAGACTTCTGGCGGCGGTATTGTCGAGTTCAACTCCGGCGTCCATGCCACGGCCGCCGTGGGTCTCGCCTTTCAGGACGGTCATTTGCTGCCTGACCTGCTGCGGGCCGCCTGTGGCAACGACGGCGCGCCCGGCGCCACCTGGGACGCCGCCGCCGAGTTCCTGCTGTTGCGGGATGTTCTGATGATCGCGCAGCGCTTTTCCAACCCTCGGGTCAGGCAGCTCAACGTGCGCTTCTGCCTGGAGCGGCGGGGGATCGGCGCCTGTGATCGCAGTGCCCGCGAAGCCATTCAGGATCTGGCCTGCGCCGCCGCCGCCTACCTTGCCGAGCCGACGGCGGCGACCGATCATCGCCTGCGCAAGGCGTGGCGGGCGGTGGTCGCGCCGGGCACCGGCGCGCCTCTCCAGCGGGACGGCCGGGCCCCTTCGACCTGCTGAGGCCGCATACCGGTGGGAGTGACGGCAGAACCGACGGTCGTGCAATCCGTCGAAGCTCTCTCCTCGATGCCGGGCTGGTCATCTCCGCAGGGACGACGGAGCGGCCACGCGGTTCCATCCGGGGCTGCCGCATCGCCATGCCCGGCGTTCAGCCGGTGCGGCCGTTGCGCCGCCGCTGGCTGCCGAAGGCGTCGATCACCTGGCGCTCCAACAGGTCCAGGCTCTCGGTGAGGCCGAGGCTGCCGGTCGGCACCACCAGATCGGGCTGTTCCGGCACCTCGTAGGGGGCGGACACGCCGGTGAAGCCTGGCAGTTCGCCGGCATAGGCCTTGCGATAGAGGCCCTTGGGGTCGCGGTCGGCGCAGACGCTGACCGGGGCGTCGACATGGACCTCGCGGAAGCCGTCGCCGATGATGGCGCGGGCGGCGGCGCGGTCGGCCCGGCGCGGCGAGATCAGGCTGACGATGGCCAGCGTGCCGGCATCGGCGAACAGCCGCGCCACCTCCGCCACCCGGCGGATGTTCTCCGACCGGTCGCCATCGCTGAACCCAAGGTCGCCGCACAGGCCATGGCGCAGGTTGTCGCCGTCGAGGGTATAGACCTGCCATCCGGCCTCGAACAAACGGCGGCGCAGCGCCATGGCGAGCGTCGACTTGCCCGCCCCCGACAGGCCGGTGAGCCACAGCACGCCGCCGGTGTGGCCGTTGCGGCGGTGGACCTCGCCCGGTTCCACCGACTGGGCGACGGCGGTGACGTTGGGGCTGGCGGCGGCGGCCTGTTCGATGACGAAGCCGCCGGCGACGCGATGGCCGCGCACCAGCACGCCGCGCCCGGTCAGCGGGTTGTCGGCGAAGGTGTCGAAGGCCATGGCGCCGTGGCTGCGCAGGATCACCTCGGCCACGTCGCCGCCGTGCACCTGCTCCGCCGGGCTGGCCCCCAGGCTGGCGACGTCCACCACCTGCACCACCGTGTCGACCACCGCCGCGTGGGCGGCGGTGCCGAGGCGCAGGGTCACCCGGTCGCCCGCCTTCAGCGGCTCGCGGTCGAGCCAGAACAGGCGCACCTGGATGCGGCCGCCGATGTGCTGGGCGGTGCCGGGGTGGCTCGCCACATGGCCGCGCTCGACGAACAGGTCGTCATCCAGGGTGATGGCCACCGACTGGCCGGCGCTGGCGGCGATGGGGGTGGAGCCGCGCCAGGTCTCGAACCCGGCGACGGCGGCCTCGCGCCCCGTCGGCTGGAAGCGGATGCGGTCGCCGACGCGCAGGCGCCCGGTCTCGATGCGGCCGACCAGGATGCGGCGGTCGCCGTCGCGGTAGACGTCCTGGACCGGGAAGCGCAGCGGCAGCTCCACCGGCTGCGGCCGGGCATTCACCTGATCGAGCGCCTGGGTCAGCGTCTGCCCCAGCCACCACGGCAGGTTGGCGCTCGGCCGCACGATGTTGTCACCCTCCCGCGCCGACAGCGGCACGCAGGCCAGCGGCGTGATGCCGATGCCGGCGAGGTAGCCCGTCACCGCCTCCGCCGTTGCCTGGAAGCCGGCCTCGGCCCAGTCGAGGCGGTCCATCTTGTTGACGGCGACGATCACCTGCGCCACGCCCAGCAGCGACAGCAGGTAGGCATGGCGGCGGGTCTGTTCCGACAGCCCCTGCACCGCATCCACCACCAGCACGGCGGCATCGGCGGAGGCGGCGCCGGTGACCATGTTGCGCAGGAATTCCTTGTGCCCCGGCGCATCGATGATGACGTAGGGGCGCTTGCGGGTCTTCAGCCAGATGCGGGTGGTGTCGAGGGTGATGCCCTGGTCGCGCTCCACCTGGAGGGCGTCCATGACGAAGGACCACTCGAAGTCGACGCCGCGCCGGTCCGACTGGGCGCGCAGCTCGTCCAGCTTGCCGTCGGGCAGCGAGCCGGTCTCGTGCAGCAGGCGGCCGATGAGGGTGGACTTGCCGTGGTCGACATGGCCGACGATGACGATGGGCAGCGGCGGCACCGCGTCCTTGATGCGTGGCGACATGGTGTTCTGGTCCCTGGCTGGCTGGCGGGAGGCGTCTGGGCCTCGTCTTTTTGGTTCGGGTGCCCTCAGGCGCCGGGCGGCCGCTCCTCGCGGCCTTGGCTCACGCCGCTCCTCGCGGCCTTGGCTTTCGCCGCAAAGGCGGTATTACATGTAGCCGGAGGCCCGCAGGCGCTCGAAGCTGTCCTCGGCCTCGTGGTCCATGGTGCGGCCGGCGCGTTCGGGGGCGGTGGTCGCTTCCAGTTCGGCGATGATGTCGGCGATGGTGGCGGCATCGCTGTCGATGGGCAGCGTGATGCCTTCCTCCCCCAGAGAGCGGAACCGCTTGCCGTTGCGGGCGAAGTAGAGCGGCACCACCGGAATGCCCTCGCGCTGGATGTAGCGCCAGATGTCGACTTCCGTCCATTGCAGCAGCGGGTGGATGCGCACGTGGGTGCCGGGCGGGAAGTCGGTGTTGTAGTGGTCCCAGAACTCCGGCGGCTGGTCGCGGAAGTCCCAGGCGCCGTCACCGGCGCGCGGGCTGAAGACGCGCTCCTTGGCGCGGGTGGACTGCTCGTCGCGGCGGATGCCGGCGATGATGCCGTCGAAGGCGTAGTGCTCCAGCGCCTGCTTGAGGCCGAGGCTCTTGCGGGCGGCGAGGCGGCTCCCGGGCGGCAGGGTGGGATCGGTCAGTTCGATGGGCGGGCAGGCGTCGGCGATGAGGTCGAGCTTCCACTCGCGGGTGAAGCGTTCGCGGAAGGCATAGGTCTCGGGGAACTCCAGGCCGGTATCCAGGTGCATCACCGGGAACGGCACGCGGCCGAGGAAGGCCTTGCGCGCCAGCCAGATCATGACGTTGCTGTCCTTGCCCAGCGACCACAGCATGCCCAGCTTCTGGAAGCGGTTGTAGGCTTCGCGCAGGATGAAGATGCTCTGGCTTTCCAGGGCGTCGAGATGGCTCATGGTCACACGCTCCTTGGGGCGGCGGCGGAGAACGGCAGGTGGATGCCGCATTCGGTCTTGTCGGCGGCGTGGCGCCAGCGGCCGGCGCGGACGTCCTCGCCCGGCGCGACGCGGTCGGTGCAGGGCATGCAGCCGATGGAGAGGAAACCGTCTTCCTCCAGGGGATGACGGGGCAGGTCGCGGTCGGTGAAGGCGCGGTCGAGGGCGTCGCGGCTCCAGTCCGCCAGCGGGTTGATCTTCACCCGCGCGCCGTCGGCCTCGACACGCGGCAGGGCGGCGCGGGTGGCGGCCTGGAAGCGCTTGCGGCCGCTGATCCAGGCATCGAAGGGGGCCAGCGCGCGGGCCAGCGGCTCCACCTTGCGCACGAAGCAGCAGCGGTCATGGTCCTGGGTCCACAGGATGCCGTCGGGGTCGGCGGCGGCGGCGGCGGCCGGATCGGGGCGGATCACCCGCACGTCGGTCAGGCCGAGGCGGGAGACCAGCCGGTCGCGGTAGCGCAGCGT